>DATNQN010000010.1 GCA_036703985.1 Leptolyngbyaceae cyanobacterium | reverse complement strand
GCCGTGCACGCCTCCCCCATCCCCCCATCTCCCATCCCTCAAACATTGACTCTATTAAGCTTTGGCCATATTTTCAGCGGCGAAGTCCCAGTTTACTAGGCTATCGAGATAGGTAGAGATAAAGTCAGGGCGACGATTTTGGTAATCCAGATAGTAGGCGTGTTCCCATACATCTAAGGTTAGCAATGGTTTTTGGCCGTGAACTAATGGATTTTCTGCGTTGGCGGTTTTGGTAACTTTCAGGGTGCCTTTATCCAAGACTAACCATGCCCAACCGCTACCGAACTGGGTGGCAGCTGCATTTTTGAATTCTTCTTTAAATTTGTCGAAGCTGCCAAAGTCGTTGTTAATTTTGTCAGCAACAGCGCCGCTGGGAGTACCGCCACCACCTGGTTTCATGGAACTCCAGAAGAATGTGTGGTTCCAAACTTGAGCGGCGTTGTTGAAGATACCGCCTTTGCTGGAATCTTTGAAGCTAGCGTGAATGATTTCTTCTAGGGATTTATCAGCTAGTTCTGTATTTTCGATCAATTTGTTGAGGTTGGTGACGTAAGCAGCATGGTGCTTGCCGTGGTGGAAGGAAAAGGTGTTAGCGGAGATATAGGGTTCTAGGGCGTTGGAAGCGTATGGTAGATCGGGAAGTGTAAAAGCCATTGCGTCAATCCTCTCTAATAGCGTTCTTTTTGGAAGCTCATGCAATTGCTAGCTTCGTTTTGCGTGTTCTCGCTTACTAGTTCGATCGCAAACCTGGTAAGCCACCTACTTATGATAGAAGTTTATATCAAAAGGGGCTAGGGGTTAGGGAAAGGGGCAGGGGGCAGGGGGAAAGGGAAAGGATGAAGAATGAAGTATGAAGGATGAAGTAAAAAAATATATTCCATCTATCTCCCCATCCCCCCATCCCCCCACCTCCCCATCTCCCTATCCCTCTCCCCTGCCAAGGATTTGAGATACTGGATGTTGTTGGCAGTCAAAGTAATCGAAAAGGACATGATGGCTTCTGAAAGCAATTTTCCCTTCAATTTGCCTCCTGATTCTTCACCGCTACGGATTTTGATCGTGGAAGACGATCCAATGATGCAGTTGGGGTTAGAGCAATCTTTGTCTGCTTATCCCCAGCTAAGTATTGTGGGACAAGCGGAGGATGGTTATTTGGGAGTAGAGACGGCTTTGAAATTGAAGCCGGATTTGGTGGTGATGGATATAGGGTTGCCTCGATTAGATGGTATTGCCGCTACTCAACGGATTAAGACGGAATTGCCACAAGTGCGAGTGGTGATGCTGACTTCTCACACTACGGAAACGGAAATTATTGCGGCGCTGTCTAGCGGTGCGGATGCTTATTGTATTAAGGGTGCTAGTGTCGATCGCTTGTTAGCTGCGATCGCAGCTGCGACGGAAGGCGCGACTTATCTCGATCCTCAAATTGCGCGGAAGGTGATCGAACATCTCAAACCCCCTTCTCCTACTGGAAATGTCGCTAATTTATCGCAACGGGAGTTAGAAGTGTTGAAATTAATGGTAGAAGGGTACAGCAATCCTCAGATTGCTGAGGCGCTGTACTTGAGTCCTAACACCGTAAAAACTCACGTGCGGGGGATTATGAATAAGCTATCAGTGGATGACCGAGTACAAGCAGCTGTGGTGGCTTTGCGATCGGGATTAGTTTAACCGAGCAGAGTATAGTCAAAATAGATTTCTACTTCCACAAACAATCACGGGGAGTAAACCACCTATGAACCCCAACCCCAAACAGCAACAACAGTTTTCAGCATCCGCAGAACGGGCGAAAGATACCTTAGGGGAACCGACGCCTCCAGAAGGACACGCGGAAGCACCAATATCAATGCCTCACATAGAAAATAATTTAGATTTGATATACGGGCGAGAGATCGTATTGGATTATCTGCGGATGCGAATGGCTGAGGAAGTATTTCATTTGGGAATTATTCAGCAAATTAAAGATAAAGTACAACAAAAGTTTTCTACTCAGCTAAACCAAGAAGAAAAACCTACTATCGGTCTGGCAAAATTCGAGGAGTTTTTTGATGTTGAATATCAAATAAAGCAGTTCAATAATTTGGAAAATACGGTACTTTTTCGATTGGTAATCCGCTTGATGAAATTACCGAGTCAGTTTAGTTACATTACAACTAATCAAATTATTGACTGCATAGAAACATTTTTAATTTCAGGCGATAAAGAAGATGATTGGCAGCCAAATATTGAGGATAGGGTTGTGAATATAAAATGGGACGAAAGTGCCAAACCAATACCAATGCTAGTGTTAGAACAGACTGATGAATTACCTTTTGAACTAGATGCTAACCAAGTTATATAGCATATATTTTTAATTTTTCTGTTAATAAGTGAGAGTAATAACAGATAATAAGGTAATCTTGCACAATCGATAAAGATGAAAAATTGAGATGTTAAGTTAATACTCAATTACATCTATATCATAATTTGTTTGAGCAGTAAAAATAATAATTTTTTACTCAAGATAAAATAATGAAAAAACAAATTAATTCTGAATTACAAACAAAAATTACTTATCGTTTTTCGTCAGTAATATACTGGATTTTCTTAATATTTGGGCCTAGCTTGTGGATGGGATGTCCGAGTAATGCCACAACTAGAGAAGTTTCTTTGTCAGCGATCGCAATTAACCTCAATTCGGCTGGCTCGGAAGCTGAAAAATTGGCCCAAGCCCCCAATGTTCCGATCGTTCCACCGAATCCGGAACCAAACCCAAATAACGATCGCTTTTTACAACCAGCGCCGACACCATTACCTACAACTCCCGAACAACAGCGCCCCGTGTTGGAAACTCCCACGGAAACCCCCTCACCAGACGTGCCCCCGGTGAAAATTCCCGTACAGAAAATCGAAATTCTCGGTAGCACGGTGTTGAGTCAAGCAGAAATCGATCGAATTACCAAACCCTTTGAGGGAAGAGAAGTTACTTTAGAAGAACTCAGAAGTATTGCCGATTCAATTACTAAACTTTATATCGACCGAGGTTATATTACATCTAGAGCGGTTTTAGTAGATCAAACTGTTAACAATGGCGTCATCCAAATTCAGGTAATTGAAGGGAGTTTAGAAAGCATTCAAATCCAAGGAACGCGCCGCTTGCGCTCATCTTACGTGAGAAGTCGAGTAAGATTGGGAGCGGGTAAACCTCTTAACACCAATCAACTCGAAGATCAACTCAGATTGTTACGAGTTAATCCCCTATTTGAAAATATAGAAGCGAGTTTGCGAGCGGGTAGCGAATTAGGAAAGAGCGTTTTAGTAGTTCGGGTTACGGAAGCAGACCCTTTTGAAAGTTACCTGACTATTGATAATTATTCTGCTCCCAGCGTCGGTTCGGAAAGATTAGGTGCAAATCTCCGCTATCGCAATTTAACTGGAATTGGCGATGAAATTGCAGCGGCTTATTATCGATCTACGACGGGGGGTTCTAATGCTTTAGATTTCTCTTATACGATACCCGTCAGTGCAAAAGATGCTACTTTGCAATTCAGAGCAGCACCGAACTTTTATGAAATTACTCAGCCACCTTTTGATGATTTAAATATTAGCGGTAAATCTTCTCTTTATGAAGTCAGCTATCGACAACCGATATTTCGTTCTCCTCGTCAAGAATTTGCCCTTTCAGTTGGTTTTACTCATCGGCAAAGTCAGACATTTGTTGATGGTGAACCGACTCCTTTTGGTCTTGGGCCAGATGAAGAGGGACGCACCCGCACCAGCGTAGTGAATTTGCAGCAGGAATATATTAGCCGAGATACTCAGGGTGCGACGGCATTGCGATCGCAATTCAGCTTCGGTACCGGCTTACTGGAGGCAACAGTTCATGAAGACCCCACTCCCGACGGACGCTTTTTCAGCTGGCTCGGACAAATACAGCGAGTACAAAGATTTAGCAATAACAATTTACTGATCGTGCAAGCAGACGTGCAACTCACCCCTGATAGTTTATTGCCATCTCAACAATTTGTGATTGGTGGCGGTCAATCATTACGCGGCTATCGACAAAACATTCGTGCGGGCGATAATGGGGTGAGATTTTCTGTAGAAGATCGTTTAACTGTAGTGCGAGATAAAAATAGTTTACCAGTCCTACAATTAGCGCCATTTGTTGATTTGGGAACAGTTTGGAATAACCCAAATAATCCAAATGGAATACCGGGACAGCGATTTTTAGCAGGAGCAGGTCTGGGTGTATTGTGGCGACCGATTCCTAAGTTAAATATTCGCATTGATTATGGCGTACCGTTAATTAGTATTGACGATAAAGGTGAGAATGCACAAGATAGGGGTTTTTATTTTCAGGTGCTTTATCAACCGTAATTATTAATAAATCTAGATCGAAAAATTTACATTGTTGCGCTGTATGTTTTCGTAATTTTCTTAGGTTGGGTTGAGTGATAACGAAACCCAACTTATAATTCTAGGATTTATATTATATCGAATAGAAAAAATAATGCTACAGATCTCTCTCCCCATCCCCCCACCTCCCCACCTCCCCATCATTTATCTGTAGCAAACATTTGAGTATTCGATATTATGTCCGGTTGTATAACCGTGGAATGGTGCGTTACGTTAGCACTAACGCACCCTACAAATACTGACATTGAGATATTTCCCTTTTATCACTATAGCGATCCTATTTAAATAATCAACCCCACCCTAGCCCTCCCCTTACCAAGGGGAGGGTTGGGAGGGGTTTAGTTGTTCGCAATTCATTTAGGATCGCTATATTTTAAATAGGTAATGTAAACCAAAAAGTCGTACCGTTACCGGGACTACTGATCGCACCGATTTCACCACCGTGAGCATTAATGATTTGACGACAAAGATATAAGCCTAAACCGATACCTGTGGCGCGGCGGACGTGGGAACCTCGCACGTATAATTCAAACAAATGTTCGCGAGTTTCTCGATCCATTCCTATACCATTATCCTGGAGAGAAACTCGCATAAATTTAGGAGTGCAAGTAGGAGAGTTGCGAGATTTTTTGGACTGTAAAGAACATTTTTGAACTGTAGCGTTTAGGGTTAAAATCAGCCCCGGTGGATTATGATTTAAAGCATTGGTAAATAAATTTTCCACTACCCGCCACAACTGAGCAGGATCGGCATTGATGACTGGTAACTCAGATGGAAGTTGGTTATGAACAGTTGCTTGATTTTTTACTAATAATGGTTCTAAGTCTTGGATAATTGCTGCAAATAACTGATTGATTTGAACGGGTTGCAAATCGAGAGATAACCCTCTTACTTCACTAGAATGAACTTCTAAAAGAGAGTTAATTAGTTGGAGTTGGCGGTCGTTACTTTGCACCATTCGTTCTAAAATAGTGCGAGACACGGGAATGGTATTTTCTGCTTTTATTATGCTATCAGAAGAATGCGTATTGAGTAAATTTTTTAATACTAACAACCAACCCATTACAGGGGTTCGCAAATCGTGGGTGACGGCGTGTAAGAAGACATCTTTAAGTTGATTTAGTTCTTGTAATTCCTGATTTCTTTGCTGTAATTGGGAAGTGCGTTCTTCTACTTGTTTTTCTAAGTTAGTATTGAGTTCTTGGACTTGTTGATAAAGTTTGGCTTGCTGAATGGCGATCGCAACTTGGGTAGCCAATTGTTCTAGTAAATCGATTTCAAACTGCTGCCAGTGGCGGATGTCCGAACATTGATGAGCGACTAAAGTGCCGAAAAATTCATCACCTAACATAATGGGAACGGCTAGACAAGCTTTCACTTGGTATCGATGGATGTGTTCTCTATGATTATTAGAAATAGTGACTTTATTTACATCATTTATGGCTTGAATAGCCGCTTCGGAAAAGAAGTCTCTTAATTCTTTCATATAACTTTCTTCTTCCATGAATAAGCCTAAAAGCGGTTCCCAACCGGGTGATATAGATTCAGCAAATACTTGACCGTAATGGTTGCCATCTAAATGGCTGATTAAAACGCGATCGGCTTTTAAAAATTCTCTAATTTCTGTGACTGTAGTGTTGAGGATTTCTTCTAGGTTGAGGGATCGCCGGATACGTAAAGCGATTTGTGCTAAAATGCGATCGCGTTCGGCAGCAGCGAGCAATTGTTGCTCGGCTTGCTTGCGTTTAGTAATATCGTGATTGACCACAAGTATACATAATTCTCCTCCCAAGGTAATGATTTCCGCCGAAAATAGGAATAGATAAACTTGACCGGATTTGCCCCGAAATTCTAGTTCTTGATTACGAACAACACCCTCTTTTTTTAAAATATCTTTTAAATTATTTCTATCTTCTGGATTTACCCAAATATTCAACTCAAAGGCAGTCCTACCGATCACTTCTTCTCGCTGATAACCCGTGAGATCGAGAAAACTTTCATTTACATCAATAAATCGCCCTTCATTAAGAGTACTAATAGTAATTGGATCGGGACAAGCACGAAAAGCTTTGGAAAATTTTTCTTCCGACTCTCTTAACGCTGCTTCTGCGCTTTTGCGTTCGGTAATATCGCGTAATACTGTTAAGATATGAGGCTTACCTTTGTAAGTAAACTTTTTTCCGTGAAATTCTACGGAAAAAGGAGTGCGATCTTTTCTAATGCCACAACCTTCACCTTCACACTGCATTCCATTTTTGATTGTTTCCATAAATTGTGGAATTAGGTAATGATAGTCGGGATGAATAAAATTTTGAGGATGCAAACCGATAAATTCTTCATAAGCATAGCCGTGAATTCGACAAGCGGCTGGATTTGCTTCTATCACTAAACCATCTAAATCAGTAATGATTAAGCCGTCTTTAGTGGCTTCAAAAATGTGACGGTATTGTTCTTCTCTTTCCTGTAATTGTTGTTCGGCTTTTTTGCGTTCAAAAGCTTCAATTGCTAAAGAAATTAAATCTGCGATCGAACCAGCAAAATTTTCTTCTTCTAACGACCACTGACGACCGGGTTCTACTTCTTCATGACAGACGGTTCCCACCATTTGACCACCCAACCAAATAGGGGCATCTAACATAGATTTGACGCCAATTGGTCTCAAATAGTTGGCTGAAAATTCCCTAGTTCTCGGATCTTTATAAGCATCCGCAGCAGCTATAGTTCTTTCCGTCTCCAGCGCTTTAAAATAATCAGGGTAGTTGACTGCTGCTAGTTCCAATCCCTGAGAATGTTGATGGGCACTGCGTTCGTACAGGTCTACGCAGAAAATTTTAGAACGGTCTTGATTGTAAAACCAAACGCTTGTACGCTCAATTTCTAAAGTGCGGGCGGCTGCTTCGGTGATTTCTTGAATTGCGGCGTTGAAATCACCGCTGTTAATGGTTTTACGTTTAGCTAATTCCATCAGCACGTTGTTTTGTTTGCGGAGGCGTTTTTCACTTTCCCGCAAAGCAATTTCTACCCGCTTTTGTTCGGTGATATCTTGTGACATCAACATTCCAGCAAAAATTTCACCGCTTTCATTTTTGACTGGTAAAGTGTGTAAGAGGTAAAATTTTTCCTGATATTCTAGTTCAAAATTAGTGGCTTTTCCTGCCAGTGCTGCGCGATAATGAGGCTCGACAATTTCACAGATTTCTGGTGGCCATACTTCCCAGATTGTCTTGCCTTCAATTAATTCTTTGGAAAGGTCAACTTCTGAGATTCCTGCGCCTTCTGCGATGGTGTAGCGCAAATCGCGATCGAATAAAAAAACTACCCCGTTGGGAAAGTTTCTAGCCAATGTCCGATATAATTCTTCACTTTTCCGCAATTCTTCTTCTGCTAAGTAGTGTTCTGTAATATCAATACCTGTAGCAATAATATATTTTACATTGCGATCGCGATCGAGAATTGCTGTATTCGACCAATTAATTAATCGTCGATTACCATTCTTGGTTACCCAGTAATTTTGGTTATTAATGGGAAAATGCCCAGCTTGTAATTGATGAAAAACTGCTTTAACTGTCTCTATTTCTTCGGGGATTATAAATAAATCCCAAAAACATTTTCCTTGCACTTCGGTAAATGAATAATTAGTAGTTTGTTCGCAAGCGCAGTTAAAACGAATAATTCGTCCTTGTCGGTCAAGCACTAGTACTAAGGCTCCTGCCGTATCCAGCACCGCAGCAATAAAATCTCGTTCTTGACGCAATTCTTCCTCGACTTGTCGTTGAAATATTACCCCTCCTAAAGTAGCAGCAGTTGTCATTAAAACCGCTTCTTCATCTTTTGACCATTGGCGGTAAGTATGGCAATCATCAAAGCCAATAAAGCCCCAAAGTTGGCCGTTGACTGGAATCGGAACGATGAATATTGATAAAATACCTTGTGGTTCGATTAATAGTTTTTCCTCTGCTGATAACTCCTGGGTTAATCCTTTAATTAAATTACCCGATCGAAGTACTTCATACCAGCGACTCATGCCAAATTTAGAAAAGGGTAGATTCTGTAATATGGGATTATCAATTTCAGGATTGACGGTAGAATTAGCCCATTCAAAGCGTTGACTCATGGCTGGTTCGCCCGTATCGGAATGGGGATGAATTTGAAAAATATAAACTCGGTCTACACCCGTTACTTGCCCTAAAGTACCTAAAGCTTGATTAATTGCTGTTTGATAGTCGCTAATAGTTAGTAATTGTTTCGTGGCTTCGGCTACTCCTTGCAAAAGATTTGGCCAAGAAGGAAATGTATTAGAGTTGCTATATTTGGTAAATTGACTAATACTATGTTCCATTTTTACTTGCGGTATTTTTTATTTTCGATCGAGTAATTTTTCACCCGATTGGGTTATCCAGTTGTATGAGTGCGTTCGCCTACAGGTTAAGTCAATCTATAAGAGGGCTTATGCCATTGGCTTTTTACTTACTTGCAGGCGAATAGTATGAATTTTAAAACCGAGACTCTATCACGACTTGTTACTAAATTTCCTTGTCTGCGATCGATATGATTACCCACTATTTTAGGCACGTTATCCGCATATTTAGTAATTACGCCCAGTTTTAGCCAAGCGCAACAAGTACCGACTAGTTTGACCCAAGGGCCACCCAATCAGAAATTAAACGTACAACGCCAGTCGGGAAGCTGTCTCCGGACAGTTGCTTTACGAACAATTTTAGCTAACCCGGATGTCAAGGCCCACATCTCAGCTATTCCACCCAGTACAAAGGCTTTAGCTGAATCCTTGTTTTAATCGCTGATAGGGATTATTGTTAGTTGCAACCTTAATAGAAAAGAAGCTGAAAAGAAAGCAGAAAGTTTCAATCCCTAATAGGGATTATTGTTAGTTGCAACTTAGTTGCAACGTCTCAGTCATTGGTGTCAGTTCGTTTCAGTTTGTTTCAATCCCTAATAGGGATTATTGTTAGTTGCAACTTGAGTAACGGAAGTAGTAGGTGCAACAGCGTCAATTTTTGTTTCAATCCCTAATAGGGATTATTGTTAGTTGCAACCTACTTGGAACGCTAAACGATCAAAGTGGTTATGGGGTTTCAATCCCTAATAGGGATTATTGTTAGTTGCAACATAACCCAGTCACAGTCAGCAGTCCAATTATTATTCCGTTTCAATCCCTAATAGGGATTATTGTTAGTTGCAACGCATCTCAAATCGGTATCTCGCGTCGATCGCTCCACCGTTTCAATCCCTAATAGGGATTATTGTTAGTTGCAACTTGTTACAAGGAACTCAGAAACTTTACGAAAACCCACGTTTCAATCCCTAATAGGGATTATTGTTAGTTGCAACGTTGCTCAGGAAAGTTGCTGCTTCTTGCTAGTTTAGGTTTCAATCCCTAATAGGGATTATTGTTAGTTGCAACTATACATCCCTTCCGATCCAGGGCTATAGTGAGCGTTTCAATCCCTAATAGGGATTATTGTTAGTTGCAACAGAGCCAACAGCCAAGGAAGTCTCTCCACCATGAAGTTTCAATCCCTAATAGGGATTATTGTTAGTTGCAACGCAAATATTTGCGAGATTTTCTGAAAGATTTCTTGTTTCAATCCCTAATAGGGATTATTGTTAGTTGCAACTTATTCAAAAATCTCAAAGCTTCAAGAATATATTCAAGAATTGTTTCAATCCCTAATAGGGATTATTGTTAGTTGCAACTTGCTCGATTCCCTCAATCTATTAAAGATGCTTTTCTGTTTCAATCCCTAATAGGGATTATTGTTAGTTGCAACCTATCCGCTTTTTAAATTCGTTGTAGGTCAACCGATGTTTCAATCCCTAATAGGGATTATTGTTAGTTGCAACTTGTTCGCCTGGAAGCTGGTTACTTTATCCTCAAATGGCGTTTCAATCCCTAATAGGGATTATTGTTAGTTGCAACGTGGCAAGCTGACAAAGATGGGAAGGGGAACTACAAACGTTTCAATCCCTAATAGGGATTATTGTTAGTTGCAACTTGCTGTATTAAGTTCGCCGATCAAATCGTTATCAAGTTTCAATCCCTAATAGGGATTATTGTTAGTTGCAACGTTAAAATCAAGGTAGCCCGATCGCGGGTGAGTGCTGTGGTTTCAATCCCTAATAGGGATTATTGTTAGTTGCAACAGCCGAACGCTGAAACCCTTTGTATATTAAGTTTTTAAGGTTCATTTTCGACCGACAGCTAAAAAGTATCATTCCAGCCATTGCCTTGTCAAGAATTTCTGCTTTTCACTATGCTCAAAGCATTACTGGCCAAGGGTTTGAGAGATCGCGACCCCTAAAATTGCGAGCGATTTCCTCAAACCCAGACGGTGGTTGAGTTTCAATCGAAAAATTTTCCCGTTCAATTTCCACACCTACCCTCAGTCGCAAACTACCCTAGCGCTTCACTTAAGCACCGTCACTTTTACTATACCCTCAAACCCTGATGGTTGAATGGTTTCAGGCGATCGCATTTCTTCGATTCGTTGCCAATGGGTTGGCAAATTGGATCGCCTCCGTTACCGGAAAAAACCAAGCTTCGAGGGATACCCGATGCCCCATCCTCTGACATTAGCTATCCTTAGCTACACTTGATTTAGCAGCAAATTTATATTTCTCAATTCCTAACGGCAACGTGGGTATTAGCAGCAGGAGAAGGGCGATCGCATTATGAAAAATTCCTGGATCGTGAAATGGAACGAACGGACATCAAAGAAAAGTTTAGCTAGAACTTGTGCAATGACGGCTAGTTGGTTGATATTCCAGGGTACCATGCTAGCAGGTTCGCCAGTCCTTGCTACTTCAAATGGGCAGCAATCCTTAACTTATAGCGATCTATTGAAAAAAATAGATGCTGGTGAAGTCACCAAAGTAGAACTCGATCCCACCCAACAAGCTGCCAAAGTCACCTTAAAACCCAAAAATCAAGCTAGTTCTCAGGTGACGGTCAATCTATTTGCCCAAAATCCGGAGTTAATTGAAAGACTGCGTGCGAAAAACGTGGAAGTTGCCGTGCAACCGACGGCGGATCACGCAGCAGCGATGGGCTTTGTAGTCAATTTATTGTTGATTATCCTGTTAATTTCGGGATTATTAATGATTTTGCGGCGTTCTGCCAATGCTTCCAACCAAGCAATGAACTTTGGTAAATCCCGCGCCCGTTTTCAGATGGAAGCAAAAACTGGCTTCAAGTTCGAGGATGTAGCGGGGATCGAAGAAGCAAAAGAAGAACTGCAAGAAGTAGTGACTTTCCTCAAACAACCGGAACGCTTCAGTGCGGTGGGTGCCCGCATTCCCAAAGGAGTGTTGCTCATTGGCCCACCGGGAACGGGGAAAACTCTCCTTGCAAAAGCAATTTCTGGGGAAGCGGGAGTACCTTTCTTCAGCATTTCCGGTAGTGAATTCGTGGAAATGTTTGTGGGTGTCGGTGCGTCGCGAGTGCGAGATTTATTTAGAAAAGCCAAAGAAAATGCTCCTTGTTTGATTTTTATCGATGAAATCGATGCGGTAGGGCGTCAGCGGGGTACGGGAATTGGCGGTGGTAACGACGAGAGGGAACAAACTCTCAACCAGTTACTAACTGAAATGGATGGTTTTGAAGGTAATAGCGGTATTATCGTGATTGCGGCTACTAACCGTCCGGACGTGCTAGATTCTGCTTTATTGCGTCCGGGCAGATTCGATCGCCAAGTGATCGTCGATTATCCGGATATGAAAGGGCGTTTGGAAATTTTGCAAGTTCACGCCCGGAATAAGAAAATTTCTGCGGAGGTTTCTTTAGAAGGAATTGCCCGCCGTACCCCCGGTTTTACTGGTGCGGATTTAGCTAATTTACTCAACGAAGCGGCGATTCTCACCGCCCGTCGTCGCAAAGATGCCATTACTATGCTGGAAATTAACGATGCGGTCGATCGAGTAGTGGCTGGAATGGAAGGAACGCCTTTAGTTGATAGTAAGAATAAGCGTTTGATTGCTTATCACGAAATCGGTCATGCCGTAATCGGTACTTTGGTAAAAAATCACGATCCGGTGGATAAAGTGACTCTGATTCCTCGCGGTCAAGCGAAGGGGATTACTTGGTATACTCCTTCGGAAGAACAAGGATTAGTTTCCAGAACTCAATTGTTAGCTACGATCACTAGTGCTTTGGGCGGACGCGCTGCCGAAAAGGTTATTTTTGGGGACGCGGAAGTTACTACCGGTGCGGGTAACGATCTGGAAAAAGTTACTGCTAGGGCAAGACAAATGGTAACCCGCTTCGGGATGTCCGAGTTAGGGTTATTATCTTTTGAAAATGAGGGCAGTGAAGTATTTTTAGGGCGAGATTTAGGCACTCGTTCTGAATATTCCGAACAAATTGCTGCCGGGATTGATGCCCAAGTCCGGGGGATCGTCGATCGTTGTTATGAGGAAGCACAAAGAATTATTCAGGAAAATCGCACTTTAGTCGATCGCTTAGTCGATCTGCTGATCGAGCAAGAAACTATCGATGGCGATCAATTACGTAAAATCGTTGCTGAATATACTAAGTTACCGGAATCGGAAGAAAGCAATTGGTCGGTACTCAGTAAGTGAACTACTCCATTAATTACCAATTCACTGGCTTTCCTGTCACAAATCTTTTCCCCGGCTTCCGGCAGTGAATAATAAACGTGACAATGCTTAAGTAAAGTGGTCGGTGGCACGACTTAAGTGAATTGGTAACAAATAATTTGTAGGGTGAGTTATTGCCAAGGACTAGCTCTGGGAAAGGGTTACAGCGATTTGGCTCGGCAATGCCACCCTATTTTTAATGAGAATTGGGATCGCAAATATTTTTCAACTTGGTATGCAGTAAGTTTTCCGATAGGCTCTAAGTATCATCAATTAAAGAAAAAAAGACACTGCTATGCTAGCGAAACGAATCTTACCTTGCTTGGATGTCAAAGCAGGGCGAGTAGTGAAAGGAATTAATTTTGTCGATCTCAAGGATGCTGGCGATCCGGTGGAATTGGCTCAAGTTTACAATGATGCGGGTGCCGATGAATTGGTGTTTCTGGATATTACTGCTACCCACGAAGACCGAGACATTATTATAGATGTGGTTTATCGCACTGCCGAACAAGTATTCATCCCTTTGACAGTTGGCGGCGGCATTCAATCCTTAGAAATGATTAAACAATTATTAAGGGCGGGTGCCGATAAGGTGAGTATTAATTCGGCGGCTGTGCGCGATCCGGACTTTATTAATCGGGCTAGCGATCGCTTTGGTAATCAGTGTATCGTAGTCGCAATTGATGCTAGACGCCGCAAAGATACTGAAAATCCTGGTTGGGATGTTTACGTGCGGGGCGGAAGGGAAAATACGGGCATAGATGCGATCGCCTGGGCAAAAGAAGTCACGCAAAGAGGTGCGGGAGAGCTTCTAGTCACGAGTATGGACGCCGACGGCACTCAAGCTGGTTATGACCTTGAATTAACCCGCATGATTGCCGAAAGCGTCGAAATTCCCGTCATTGCTTCTGGTGGTGCTGGTAACTGCCAACATATTTACGAAGCTGTGACAGATGGCAAGGCAGAAGCCGCTTTGCTCGCATCTCTGTTGCATTACGGACAACTTTCTGTTAATGAAATTAAAACTTACTTAATGTCTCATCAAGTACCAGTAAGATCGTAGGAATCTCTGTAAACTCTTTCTGCAAGTAGATTCGGGGCTGGCAATTTACAACCAAGTCGATAAGTTGCGTATATTAGAATAGTAGAAACTGTTACGTTTTTTAAAGATATGTTGATTGCTATTCTAATTTTTGATGTAGCTTTAGTAGCTTGGTCGCTGCACCTGATGCAAGAGGCGTTCGATCGCCAAGAGTTTTCCCTAATGCTGGCAGGTACTTTAGTGGCCCTGTCAGCCGCCGCCATGTTAGTGGTATATTTCCTGATGAACAGCTACATGGGCTACTTAGCTCAAATGGCTCAACGCCCTGGTTTGTTTTATTAAAGAAAATTTTTTTTTGCCATAGAGATTGACAAGACGCCATAAAATAAGCGATTATAGAAAAGCATCAAATGGGGCTATAGCTCAGTTGGTAGAGTGCTTCAATGGCATTGAAGATGTCAGCGGTTCGAGTCCGCTTAGCTCCATATATTTGTGTCGAATAACACTTTATTTGTCTGTAACTTTACCCTTAATGTTGCCAGAGTGACAGGCTGATGGTTTTCAACTTCGGATAGTCAAGAGCCTAAATTGACCTCCCGACTTCAAAGCAGGTAGTGTTTCGAGTAAGCTGCAATTCTTTTGTTGTAAAGCTTACAAGCATTTATTAAGCCCAAAATAAAGCAAGTCACCTTACCTTCAATCCAAATTCTAAAAAGGGGGCTATAAAACCCCCTTTTTTACCTACCAAATAGGATTGCCTATCTTTCCGATAGGGGTGGCTTGCGCCTTACTCCTTCAACGGCTACTTCCTACCTGTTTCACCTCCAGAGTCCTAACCCACAAACTTGTTGCGGTTTCCCTGCCAAAGCAAGGTCATATACATAGTATCCTTGTACTAGCTTATAATGTCAAGATATGTGGGCTTAGGCTCAACAAAATATGTTTTTCTAATGCCAAACAGTAATAATTCTATTGTATGGAAGTTGATAATAATGTCAGAAGGTAAAGATAAAAAACCTTGTAAAACCCTTGAATTTAAGCTGTATCTAACGCCTCAGCAACAACAACGGATTGATAACTGGCTGCTGATTCAGAAGTGGGTATGGAATAGGGGTCTAGGGCTAATTGAGGAATTTAATCTCTGGAATCCTTGGAACAAAGAGACTAAGCAATATAATCCGATCGTACCTGAAACAGTCTGGCGTATTCACCCAGAGACTAGAAAGCGGGTTCAGTTAGCACCGGAAGAATGGAAGGTTAAAGAACCGTTAGTCGAACTAATTTCTAAAACTAAGAAAGGGGATGTGAGTAAAGGGTTTATTCGTCAAGTACGAATAGCACCAGACCAGCCAGGACTGACTAAGATTGACTACTTTGGATTGCTTAACCTATTTGCACATAAACTGCACAAAGATAGGGTGATTGTCTATGGCAATTGCGCTATTAAATACACCGATTGCCCCAGCAAATTTATCGCTGGAACTATCGAGACATTGGCCAATGCTTACAAGGCTTTTTTATCGGGTAAACGCAAATTTCCTAAATTCAAAAAATCCCGTGATACTTGGGATACCTTGATTAATAACAACTCGAAAGAAATTAGCATCGAAGGGGATTTCATCAACATCCCTAAAATTGGCTGGGTTAAGGTGAAAGGACTGTCTAAGCGTTGGCCTCAAGGTATGCCTTTCTGCCCTTTGAAGATTTGTAGAAAGGCATCAGCTTACTATCTCCAACTAACTGGTGAAATTGATAACAAGCGTAAGCCAAAGCTCACAGGAAAATCAGCAGGCTTAGACCCAGGTAATGCTTATGTTTACTCTGATGATATAGGGCATCAAGTCGAACCACCGAAATTTTTAAGGAAGCAATTAGAGAAACTACGCTCGCTCCAGAAAAAGCAATCAAGGCAGTTTCAAGCTAACAGCTACCCGATAAAGATGAAGGTGTTCGGGAATGAAATCACCGTTCGTAAACCCAACCAGGATTGGCAACGAAAAAACTACCGAAAGACGGCTAAACGCATCGCTAAACTACATGAGAAGATAGCCAGACAACGTAGAGCGTTTAACCATTTCCACAGTACAAAACTGGTTAATTGCTATGACGAGTTGTACTTGGAGGATTTTCAAACCGCCAATCTTGGTAAGCAAAATAAATCTGTTGAGGCGGGCGAAACTGTTAATCAACATGGGGAGACTGTCAAAGTTTATAAACAGAACGGACGGAAACGCAAATCAGGAATGATTAAGTCGATGAGAGACAACGCTACAGGCCAATTATGGTCGATGATCGAGCAGAAGGCAGAGATTTCGGGCAAGGTGACCACTAGGGTTCCAGCACATTACACGACTCAGACTTGTCCGAATTGCGGAGGTATCAAACCTAAGAAGTTGTGCGACAGAGTGCATAAATGCGAAGTGTGTGGATACACTGCACCGAGAGACGTGGCAGCCGCACAAGTGATTAAGCAAATAGGTAAATCCGCGAGTGAGGGTAGGTGTCAAATCAAAGTTACTCCGGAAACAGCCTCAACCCCAAGCAGCGTAAGGCGTACAAGAAAACGTAAAAGCAAAACCCACTCGCATCAGACAGGATAAGGGTTTCAGCGTTTTGAGGATTATGCTACAATTAGGAAATAAAAATTTTGACTACTCGCTCGCAAACGAACCTCGAAAACTATATACAGTAAGTTCTCTGTACGGTATAGTGACAATAATCCCAATACCTACCAAGGGATTGAAAGTTTTGAAGGGGATGCTAGTTGCGAAACGTCTTATGTGACAATAATCCCAATACCTACCAAGGGATTGAAAGCCCATTTCAAAAAGAGATAACTAAATGGGGTATTAGTGACAATAATCCCAATACCTACCAAGGGATTGAAAGACGGCTTTTACAGATATCAAAAGGCAGTCACAAAAGTGACAATAATCCCAATACCTACCAAGGGATTGAAAGGATTACTTAGAATCTTGGGGAACAGAAGTAGACATGAAGTGACAATAATCCCAATACCTACCAAGGGATTGAAAGTTATCTACCACCCTTACCAGCCTAGAAGTAATTGTGTGACAATAATCCCAATACCTACCAAGGGATTGAAAGGTAACCGCTATTTTCACTTTCGGATTAGGTCAATTGTGACAATAATCCCAATACCTACCAAGGGATTGAAAGAAAAAACGTCAACCTGGAAGCCTTGCTGAAATATGTGACAATAATCCCAATACCTACCAAGGGATTGAAAGAAAGGGCGCTACAAGTTCCCGATCGTCACCCTGACGTGACAATAATCCCAATACCTACCAAGGGATTGAAAGTAGAAACTTTTCTTTTCTCCAAACTTTGTAGATACTACCGAGTGACAATAATCCCAATACCTACCAAGGGATTGAAAGGGAAAGAATAATGCGAAAATTTACGGTGTGCAAAGCATAGGGTGACAATAATCCCAATACCTACCAAGGGATTGAAAGTGAAACGACTTTCCATTGAGCTTGCGTAACCAAATGTGACAATAATCCCAATACCTACCAAGGGATTGAAAGAAGCTCAAATACTGGTCTTGGCTGAGACGATTAAAGTGACAATAATCCCAATACCTACCAAGGGATTGAAAGTGCGGAGTAGAGGGGCATCGGTGGGAGTGAGAAATGTGACAATAATCCCAATACCTACCAAGGGATTGAAAGAGTAAAAAATTTCCAAAGGGTATCAAGAAAGCCCGTGACAATAATCCCAATACCTACCAAGGGATTGAAAGATTTGGCAAGCTCAACAGTATGCGGACAATCAAAAGTGACAATAATCCCAATACCTACCAAGGGATTGAAAGACCGGAAAAGAAGCACCCGCCCCCCTCGAACCCCGGTGACAATAATCCCAATACCTACCAAGGGATTGAAAGCTCGCGCACCCAACGAAAGCGGTGAATTTTGGCGGTGACAATAATCCCAATACCTACCAAGGGATTGAAAGGTAGTGATATTCGGTGATTTCTCTCTTTACCCGCGTGACAATAATCCCAATACCTACCAAGGGATTGAAAGAGTTTGTTCACCCAATCAATTGTAGGTGCTACGGGGGGTGACAATAATCCCAATACCTACCAAGGGATTGAAAGATAGTAATATTAGGTGTAAACTAAAACTATAACCATGTGACAATAATCCCAATACCTACCAAGGGATTGAAAGACTATTTAGGATTACCAGACACCCCTACAAATAGAAGTGACAATAATCCCAATACCTACCAAGGGATTGAAAGAGAAATCCAAATCAGAACTGCCACCAAAAAGTTAGGTGACAATAATCCCAATACCTACCAAGGGATTGAAAGGTAAAGATAGGTGTCGAACTGTTCTCCGATCGCGTGACAATAATCCCAATACCTACCAAGGGATTGAAAGAGTTCATGTAAAAATATAGGATTATTAGGCCATGTGACAATAATCCCAATACCTACCAAGGGATTGAAAGTTGCGGACATTGATTTCCGAAATCCTGATTATTACGTGACAATAATCCCAATACCTACCAAGGGATTGAAAGAGATCGCTTGCGGAGGATTATCTGGGGCTGTAATTGTGACAATAATCCCAATACCTACCAAGGGATTGAAAGAAAAAAGAAGTGTTAATAATTGCCCAAACTTTTTTGGTGACAATAATCCCAATACCTACCAAGGGATTGAAAGATCATTTCTTTACTCCAAATCTTCCGTTTACTCGTGACAATAATCCCAATACCTACCAAGGGATTGAAAGAGACAAACAGACAAAAGACACTGCAATCTTGCACGTGACAATAATCCCAATACCTACCAAGGGATTGAAAGAAATAGAAGTCCGCAAGTAACCGCAGCAGGTCAGCGTGACAATAATCAAAGGGATTGAAAGACTTCTAAGTAACAATTAAGAGCATAACCATGTTAATTTTTATTCAAATCCCTAGTTATGTCCATTTATAAATTAGATTAAGTGTATGCGTAGTATATTATACTTTCTTAAGATTAGAATATAGACTCAAATGTGATGCAACAAGCCTTACACATAAAAACAAAAATTTTACCGGGAAATAAGATCGAAATTCAAATTCCCGAAGCTGCTGTAGGCGACGAGGTTGATGTATTTGTCATTTTGCCAGAAAAAACAGCTTCACAACGGGATTCTGTACTGGAAACTATCGAGGAAATCCGCAGTAAACGCCTGTTCAAAAGTTCTGAAGATATCGATAAAAAGCTGCAAGAGGAAAGGGATTCATGGGATAACTAACCTTCATTTAATTAATAGCAGAATAAGCTTGTGCTTTTATTAAAATCATCAAATGTTCAAGTTGTTCGTACACATCCAATTCTGCGATCTCTGCTGGAGTTAGGGTTGCTTCTCGATTTTTTGACAGCAAACTTTGCAGGCGTGTTTGCGCTTCGGGTGAAACTTTAAACCCAACTATATCCTCTGGAGTTGGACTTTTGGTTAAAAAATTAATAACTTCTTGATAAACTGGAATAACATCTGTAATATTTTCGTTTTCTTCTGACTTGGGCAATCGATAAATTCCTGAATTTTCTACCAATTGCAAAAGCAATTCTGGTAATTTATCTTGCAGAGGTTCTAGGCGTTTAGCAAGTTCATCAGAAATTTTAATCGTTAATTCAGCCATTGCTTTTTTTGTTGATTTATTTGTTAAATTATAGCCTTATAAATGTGGAATTGCCAAATTAAAATTACATCAAATAATCTCCACAATTCCCCTACCTCCATCAATTTTTACCCACATTCCATCGCGCAACAAACGAGTTGCATCGTGAATATCCATCACTGCCGGAATACCATATTCCCTCGCTACAATTGCACCATGAGATAACCTTCCCCCCACTTCAGAAATTATCCCACCCGCACGAGCTAACAATGCAGCCCAACCAGAATCTGTATAAGGTACAACTAATATAGTATCTCGATGAATTTCTCCAACATTTTGTAAATTTTGCAGGACTTTTACTCGTCCTTCTGCTTGTCCGGAACTTGCGCCAATTCCTTGGAGAACTCTGGCACCTTCTATAGATTCTTGTGTACCAGTGAGGGAAGCAACCGAGAAATTGTTACCATAAACAACGGGTGGAACAGAGGGTAATTCGTGGTGTTGTGCGAATTGCGATCGCCTTTCCTGTATTATCTCCCCAAACCGATTCACCAACCCCGTATCTCCCTCCAAAATCACCCTCTCAATTTCCCAAAATTCCAGAAAAAAGATATCTCCTTCTTCCCTCAATATTCCCGACTCTAACCAGATTTTTTCCAACGCAACAAAAGTCCAGCGCAACTCTGCCAACAACTTGCTATAAACTTCCGTCACCTTACCTTTTAAATCTAATCGAGATTGCACCAAACGCGCTTTCATGCTGGGATTGGCAGGTGGCATATATTTAGGAGGTAAATTCACCACAAACTGAGCAAACAATTCTCGTACCGAACTCGGATCTTCTTGCCAAGTTGGTACGGCAATATCTGTAGCTACATCACTCAAATAACCATATTTATGCAAAAATTCATTAAACTGTTCTAATATTGATTGTCCATCCGTACTTTCTGCTAAAATCACAAATATGTCTGGCGCAAAATCTCCCGTATCTAAAGGATTAATTTGCTTTGGTTGCGGTAACAAAAAGCGAGCAGCGTCAGCGAGTTCCTGAATACTTCGTAAACTGGAAACTTCCGGGCTTTTACCAGTATCTAGTTCTTGATGTTCTACTTTAAATATTGCTTGTCTCAGTGCCAAACTCAGGGGTGCTAAAATACTGTAATATGTTGCACGCTTAATCAAATTAAGGATAAATTCAATTCTTTCTAAGATTGGTAGTAAAGATTTCAGTGCTTCTGGAGAAATGAGAGGACTGAAGTCCTCACTACGAACTGGATGACTGGATAATTCAGCTAAACCTGATGCGAAAAATCGTCGATAATCTCGATTAAAATCTTTTTCTAAGCGCAATTCACGACGCCATAAACGCAGCAAACCCGGTACATTTTGCAAAGTGGAACGAAAAGCTGGTTTGCTAAATTTAGCGCCTCTAGTTAAAAACTCTAAACTTTCCGGCGGTAAACCCATGCGGCGGAAAATTTGCCCCAACAAAGAAGCATTAAAATAAGCGCGAGAATAGTGCAGAGTTGCCGTTTCATTAAAATCTAATCCCTCTGCTCTTTTCCCTAAAACTAAAGTAAAAAGTTCTCCCCAAACTCCACAAGTGAGAGGACGATTAATCGACCAAGTTAAAGGGCGAATTAATCCCGGAATTACTTCTGCGGCAATCTTGCGCGTCCAAATCGGCCATAAAGTAGTAATGGGGCGCGATTGCAAAACCCACAAAGTTTGCCCATCATAACTCCACTCGATATCCTGCGGTATACCGTGATATCGTGCTTCCAATTCTCGCGCCAAAATTGCTACTTCTCGAATTAGCGCTTGGGGTACGTCGCCTTCGCCTTCTATGGTGATGGGGGGGTGGGGGGAATTTTCTGCTGTTAACAAAACTCGATATTGTTCCGGCGTTACTTTTCCGGAAACGATTTGAGAAGCTGCACCGGGTAAAGCTTCAATCACTACGGCGTCCCCATGTCCCACCATTGGATCACGACTGAAAGCAACGCCGGAAAATGCGCCAAATACTTGTTTTTGAATCAAAACCGCCATTGCTGATTCTGGAAGATAGCGCTGTTGGCGATATTCAATGGCGTTAGGTTGATGGTAAGAAGCTTGACATCGGAGGATTGCTTGTTGCAAAGCTTCTCGATTTGTGACGTTTAAGATAGTTTCGTATTGTCCAGCAGCAGAAGCGGATTCGGAATCTTCCCCAATAGCAGAAGAACGAACTACTAAAGGTTGTTGCTGAGAAGCTGACAGAGATTCGATCAATGGTGCGGCGTCATCTCCCGGTAATAGCACCCATCCATCTGGGACTGAGTAACCCCAGCGCTTGAGTTGAGATAAGGTAGCGGCTTTTTGTCCTACTTTCGTTGCATCCAATTGTTGATTTAGGGAAATCATTGCTTTGTCGCCTCTAAAAAAGCGAAACATTTTTTGTGAAGTGCGCTGTCCTTCTTGTGGGGGAAGGTCTAAATCATCGGGTATTCTGTGATAAATCCAACCGATGAGTAACGCCAGCGCAATGGCAGCAAATATACGCGGATATTCGTTGGGATGCAATAACGCCAAAATCGCCGGAAATAAGATTAAAACTGCGATTCGTCCGGCTTGTCTCTCTCGCAGAATGGTAAAACTGATTCCTCCGATCAAAAATACCAATCCTGCTACCCGCACATCATGGACAACAAAACCCCACACTACATTGGTTGTCCCCGCGCCTTTACCCACGCAGTAGCGCCCCATCACTATACCAATTAGAGCAATTAACTCCCACTCTGAACCGGGTGGAAAGAAAGCACGGGCTAACATCACCGCCGCAATCCCTTTGCCTGCTTCCGATAATACAGCTAGGATACCCGCTAAGGTTCCGCCGTGGTAAAAAGCAGCTTGCACCCCAATATTACCAGTGCCGATTTCTCGTAAGTTACGCCTGGTGAGGGCGTAAGTAATCCAAGCAATCAGGGGTAGTCCTCCCAGCAGAGGACAAACTACCAAAATTGTCAGAACTCCCCAAACTTGCGTGATTGTCATTGGTGCCGTTAAGTGCGATCGAATTTTCGATTCAGTTTAATAGTTAAGGTTGCCCAGCAAAAAATGGCTAAAATTTCTGTAACCGACGTAACGGATGTCACTGATATAGCCGATGTAATGTATATAAAGAGACATCCAAAAATTAGCCAGCACTTCAACTTTCTTGAAGCGATCTAAAAGTCAACAACTAGGTAAAGCGAACAGATACTTCTTACTTTACACATAACTTGCAGTTTTCCTCAAAGAAAACCCCGTTTTCTATTAGCGAAAAATCCCTCTACGGTAATAATCACGAATTGTTACGTAAAGAAAATACGTTTCTCCTTAAATCATATTATTTATATTTGACGCATCAGACTTGAGGCTGAAATTGTCACTAATTATCAATGATTGATGATTAAAAAATGCTTAAAAACTACTGAATGTTGACAATTCAACATTAACCATTGGGTTAAACCCCGCCCATAAAGCAGGGGTCAATCTAAAATTTAAAATCGATTGACTGACAACTAAGCATATGCGACTAGATAACTACGATCCGGGAGATTATTATGATGAACTATTTATGGGAAAAGGCCAACCTCGGCCACAAGCTACCCCGTTAATTGAAAGAATTAATTCTCTACCACCAGAAGAACTCCAGCAACGACAGCAAGTAGCGCAGAAAGCACTGTTCAAATTAGGAGCTACTTTTAATGTATATGGTGATAATCGAGGTACGGAAAGGATCTTTCCTTTTGATGTAATTCCTCGCATTGTTTCTGCTCCAGAATGGGCTACCTTAGAAGCAGGACTAAAGCAGCGCATCTATAGTTTGAACTGTTTTATAGCAGATATCTACGACGCCCAAAAAATCGTTAAAGATGGCGTTATCCCTTTAGATTTAATTAATTCAGCCAAAGGTTTCCTCCAACCTTGCGTTGGTTTAAAACCACCGGGAGGAATTTGGTGTCACATTACCGGCACCGATTTAGTGCGCGATAAAGACGGGCAGTGGTATGTTTTAGAAGATAACCTGCGCTGTCCTTCGGGAATTTCTTACGTTTTGGAAAATCGCCGGGTGATGAAATCTTCTTTCTCGAAACTGTTCGAGACAATGGCAATTCGACCAGTTGATGATTATCCCAGTCATTTGTTAGAAAGTTTGCTAAATTTAACGCCTAACAATTTATCAGATCCGACGGTAGTAGTTCTCACCCCAGGTATTTACAATTCCGCTTATTTTGAACATTCTTTTTTGGCTCAACAAATGGGAGTGGAATTGGTGGAAGGGAAAGATTTGGTAGTAGTCGATGGCTATTTGCAAATGCGAACTACTAAAGGATTGAAACGAGTAGATGTGGTGTATCGCCGCATTGACGATGACTTCATCGATCCCCTAGTTTTTCGCCGGGATTCCATGTTAGGAATACCGGGTTTAACGAATGTTTATCGGGCGGGTAGAGTTGCGATCGCAAATGCACTGGGAACGGGAGTTGCAGATGATAAAGTGATCTATGCTTACGTTCCCGAAATGATTCGCTATTACTTGGGAGAAGAACCTATTTTACAAAACGTTCCTACTTATTTATGTTGGAATGACAAAGACCGAAATTACGTACTGGAAAATTTAGAAAAATTAGTAGTAAAAGCTGCTAATGAATCTGGTGGTTATGGAATGTTAGTAGGTACTTGTTCCACAGCGGAAGAACGCGCCGAATTTGCCAAACGCATCCAAGCAAATCCTCGTAATTATATCGCTCAACCTACAATTTGTTTATCGCGAGTTCCCACAATAGTTGATAGTAATTTTGAAGGTTGTCATGTGGATCTTCGACCTTACATTCTGTATGGGAAAGATATTTACGTACATCCCGGTGGTTTAACTCGCGTTGCTTTGAAACGCGGTTCTTTAGTAGTTAATTCTTCTCAGGGTGGCGGTAGTAAAGATACTTGGGTACTTGCTAATTAGTCAATTGGTCATTGGTCATTTGTTTTCGATATATCCTTATTTCCTACATCATGTTAAGTCGCGTTGCTAATTCAATTTACTGGTTAAATCGGTATGTAGAAAGGGCGGAAAATATTGCCCGATTTATTAATACCAACTTGAATTTAATTTTGGATACTCCGCCTGGGGTGGTTCAACAATGGCAACCTTTGGTTGTAACCACAGGAGATTTGTCATTATTTCAAGAACGTTGCGGAAACGCTACTGCCGAAAACGTGATTCAATTTCTCACTTTTGATAGCGAGTATTCAAATTCTATTTTGTCTTGTTTGCGAATAGCGAGAGAAAATGCTCGATCGATCCGAGAAGTGATTTCTTCAGAAATGTGGGAACAGATCAACTCTTTTTATTTCATGGTAAAAGATGCGGCGGACGGACAAATTCCGTTTGAACCGCAAGACTTTTTTAGTGAAGTTAAAATGGCTAGCCATCTATTTGCAGGAGTGATGGATGCTACCATGACTCATAATGAAGGATGGCATTTTGGTCAAATTGGTAGATATTTGGAAAGAGCAGATAAAACTGCCCGGATTTTAGATGTAAAATATTTCTTGCTTCTGCCTTCAGTCAAAGATGTGGGTAGCACTTTGGATGAATTGCAGTGGATGTCTTTATTGCGATCGGCTAGTGCTTACGAAATGTATCGCAAATGGCAACATCGGATCAGTCCTACTGGTATTGCAGAGTTCCTGATTTTAGACCGGGAGTTTCCACGATCGATCAGATTTTGTACCATGCAAGCAGAGCGATCGCTTCATCAAATCACCGGAACTCCCGCCGGAACTTGGAGTAACCCCGCCGAACGTGCTTTAGGTCGTTTGCGTGCGGAATTGGACTATTTAACCATTGAAGAAGTGATCCAAACCGGGCTGCACGAATTTCTCGATCAATTATTGCAACATATCAATGGAGTTGGCAATAATATCTTTGAAACTTTCTTTGCAGCTAAACCAATTAGTTGATTAATTTTAGATTGCGAATAGACAGGTATTATTTGCAATCTAAAATCTAAAATCTAAAATCTAAAATCTAAAATCAGGATGCGCTATCAAATAGTACACAACACAACTTACACCTACGATCGAAGAGTTGCACTATCACCGCACATCATCAGATTGCGATCGCGTTGTGATGGCTCTCAAAAACTCCACTCTTTTTCCCTCAAAATCGATCCCGAACCGCTCGGTATTTCTGACCTAATTGACTTAGATGGCAATTCCTTAATTAAAATTTGGTTTGAAGGAAACGCAGACCAACTGAAAATCGAAGTAACCTCAGAAGTAGAAACCTATCGAACCAACCCTTTTGATTACCTTTTAGAACCTTGGGCATTAAACCTTCCCATCGATTACCCAACCTCTTTATTATCCCAACTTCAGCCATATTTACAATCTCCATATCCGCCCAAATTAGACCCCTTAGTAGTTGAATTAACTCAAGATATTTGCCATAAAGTTCATCATCAAACTACTAGTTTTCTAAGCGAACTCAATCAACAAATTTACAAAAATTGCCCGCATATTATCCGAGAAAATGGAGACCCTTTTCCAGCCGGCTATACATGGAAGCATAAATCTGGTTCTTGTCGTGACTTGACAGTGCTATTTATGGAAGCTTGTCGCGCCGTTGGATTAGCCGCTAGATTTGTCAGCGGTTACCAGGAAGGCGACCCCGACAAAAAAGAACGAGAACTCCATGCTTGGGCGGAAGTATACTTACCAGGAGCGGGTTGGCGAGGTTACGATCCTACTCATGGGTTAGCAGTAGCCGATCGTCATATTGCTTTAGTTAGTAGTGCTATACCCAAATATACTGCCCCCATTTCCGGTAATTTTCGCGCACCTGGAAAGCAACTATCAATGGAATTTCACCTATCTATTGAGTCATTGGTCATTAGTCATTAGTCATTTGTTATTTCTTGTTCACCAGTGACCAATGATATCATGTGCCTTTCTATTACCATAGTTTGTAGTGAGGACTGAGGAGTAAAGTTCTCACTACAAACTAATTTTATTAACCGAACATGATATGACCAATGACAAATGACAAATGACCAACCACCAATTCAATCAATTACGACATCTTCTTGAAATGGTTCTGGATTGTATTCCCATTCAATATCGGGCATTTGCTCGAAAGCCTTTTTTACCGAGTCTTCCCACCACTTACGAATTTTAGCTAAATAAG
This sequence comes from Leptolyngbyaceae cyanobacterium, assembly GCA_036703985.1. GTDB lineage: Bacteria > Cyanobacteriota > Cyanobacteriia > Cyanobacteriales > Aerosakkonemataceae > DATNQN01. Next base: position 137,890 of record DATNQN010000010.1, on the reverse strand, counting down.
GGTCTCCCAAACGCAATTTCAGCTTATGGCGAATCGTTAGACTATCGGTTTGATACATCACCATCGTAATTGGTGGGCCAACAGAAATATTCGACTTCATAGTGGAATCGATCGAAAGAATCGCGCATTTAGCGCAAGCTTCTAAAGGAGTATCGAAATTGAGAGTACGATCGAGAATTGGCTTACCGTACTTAGTTTCGCCAATTTGTAAAAAAGGCGTCTCCGGAGTAGCTTGGATAAAGTTACCCTGACTGTAAATCAAATAAAGTCCCGGTTCTTCCCCTTTAATTTGGCCACCTAAAAGAATGCTGCATTTGAAATCAATATTATCTTTATGCAGCCAAGAACGGTCAATGTCTTGCACTTCCCGTATTTTCCCACCGATATAACGAGCAACTTCATACAAAGTTGGTAAAGTATGCAGGTTTACGTCTTCTCGCGCCTTCAAATCCTTTTGAATTAACGTAAGAACTCCTTGAGTCATCGATAGATTTCCCGAAGTACACATCAGGATAGCTCGTTCCCCGGGCGCGGAAAAATCAAACAACTTTTGGTAGGTAGAGATATAATCGACTCCCGCATTAGTACGAGAATCAGCAGCCATAACCAATCCAAAGCGAGTAATAATGCCAAGGCAATAAGTCATGTGTAAACACTTGCAAATGGAACTACTTAGATGAAGAATCAGAAGATTCTCCACTAGCATCCCACTCATGATTAGCTCGGACTACATCGGGGAGATTTCGTCTCAATAGATAAAGCCAAGCTAAACCTGTTAATCCCAGGATAATACCCCCGATACTGACCACTTGTGCGATTCGCAGTGGGCCTAGCATCAAGCTATCAGTTCTCAATCCTTCAATCCAAAATCGACCGCTGCTGTAACCAAAAAGATACACCAGCGCCAGAGTACCTACTTTTAAATGTGGTTTTCCTTTCAGAGAACGAAAGAAGAGAGCGAGTAGTATCCCGAAAATCATTAAATCCCAGAGAGACTCGTACAGGAAAGTGGGATGGAAATAAGCAACATTTTCATATCCGGAAAGGCGGTTTTGAGGCGGAATGTAGAGTTTCCAAGGCAAATCGGTAGGAGCGCCGTATGCTTCGGAATTGAAGAAATTTCCCCAACGCCCGATCGCTTGACCGAGAATGAGGGAAGGAGCAACTAAATCTGCCAATTGCCAGAAAGCCACTTTTTGAACTCTGGCAAAAATCAACGCTGCCACAACACCGCCCAGGATCGCGCCATGAATCGCAATGCCACCTTTCCAAATGGCTATGATATCAGCTGGGTTCTGGGCATACTCCTCCCACTGAAACAAAACGTAGTAAAGTCGGGCGCAAGGAATTGCCGCCACCACCAGCCAAATCGCCAATTCTCCCGGCAAATCGGGATCGATCCCCCGCCGTTTGGCTAAATAGCCGGAAAGGGTAACTCCAATCAGTACCGCAGAAGCAATTAACAAACCGTACCAGCGGATCGCAACTGGCCCCAACTCAAGGATAATCGGCCCCGGCGAAGTAAACTGAAAAGCTAAGGGCAAGAGAGGAATACCAAAAACCATGAAAATACCTTTGGTGAAACAACATTTTGCGCCATAAAAAACTTCAGCACCCTTCATAGAGATACAGCATAGATTTTAAGGCTCTATGGGTTCTTTACTCGTTTTTCAGTCAAAGAATGCTGGTGAAATAGCAATGTAGCAGAGATCTCCGACTTCTTTAGCAACTTGAGGATCTGAACTGACCTGCGATACCTAAAAAAATACCCAGTACATTTTGTACTGGGAAAAACATTTTTCAGCGTTAGATTGCCTCACTCCTATTGTGCATTGGGAGAACCAGGCTGGTTGATGTTTTGGTTAGTGTTATTAGGCGCGATGTTTTGATTGGGATTGTTAGGGTTATTGGGACCGATGTTTTCGTTAGGATTGTTGGGATTATTAGGAGTAATGGTTTGATTGGGACTATTAGGTGTCAAATTGGGATTTGCGTTGTTAGGCGCAATAGTTTGATTGGGATTATTGGGTGTTAAGTTTTGATTGGTGTTATTGGGTGTTAAGTTTTGGTTTGTGTTATTGGGTGTTAAGTTTTGATTGGTGTTATTGGGCGTGATGTTTTGATTGGTGTTATTGGGCGTGATGTTTTGGTTTGTGGCATCCGGCGCTGTATTTTGTAGCGTATTACCGGGAACCTGATTTCCGGTTGCGTTGGTGGTATTACCAACAATATAATTAGCTGCCTGAGCGTTAGCAATTGGCTGTAAAACCCCTTGATTGACTAAAGCTTGGTGAATTAAAGCAGCAGCTTCCCCACGAGTTAATACTCGACTGGGAGCGAGAGTATTTACGTTGGGATAGTTGACGACGATATTTGCTTCGGTGGCGGCTGCGATCGGCCCTACTGCATAGCTAGGAATGGCATCGTCATCTGTATAATAATTGCTGAGAGTTGTTGCCGCAGTTTGGTTAGGAGTTAATCCCAAACCATTGGCTAAAGCTACAATTGCTTCAGCTTTTGTAACTCCTCGATTGGGATAAAAACGGCTACCGGGAAAACCTGCCATAAATCCGGTTTCGTATGCTTCTTGGATAGCTGAGGTTGCCCAATAATTATTAGCAACGTCAACAAAACCCGTACCAGTTAATTGGCGTACTTGGTTTCGATCGAAAGCTTTCTGAAGCATGGCGGCAAATTCAGCCCTTTGTACTGGCTGATTCGGTCTGTATTGTCCGTTAGGATATCCGGTAATTATGTTTCTGGCAGCTAAAGATTGAATAAATGGTGCTGCCCAATAACCGTTTAGATCGTTAAAGGTAGTCTGAGTATTAGCAGGAGCTTGCGTTTGGGCGCTAGCAGGAGCATTAAGCGCTATTGGTGCAACTACACCTGCTGTTAATCCGAAAGCTAATATAGTTGCACTTGCTGATGAAAAACGATTTAAATTTAGCATTTTAAACCTACTTCGATAATTGTTTCCAATTAAAGGTTAGCTATCTTATGTTGAGCGGTTTTCCATCGTGGGACATAAAGGTTAACCTTCTCGAAGGTAGAGATAATTTATGCTGTATTAAAATTACTAATTATGGTAGATGAAATAAAAGTTTTTTTGAGTCTTGGCAATATGCAAATATCTCTTCCAAGTTTTGATTAATCAATTATTGTAATTAAATCGAGAAACCTGGTTTATGGCAAACAAATAACTAAATTTAAAATCCTAAACTTTTCGCAATTGTTATCCCGTTTATCAAGCCTTTTTGAAAATTTGTCAAAATGTAAAATTAGTATAAATTCCCCATCATACAGTTTGATAACTGATAACTGTTTATCTGAAAACTTGGGAGTGGCGATCTCGCTCGGTTATTTCATTTGGCTATAAAAAATCTGTAATTCGCTTTTGAGCAATACAAGATGAGACTTGTTACCCATTCTGATTTCATAGTCATTTCATAGTCAAAAAGCAAGATATTGGCCTAAAAAAGTAGGAAGCTAACTAACCCTTTGCGGCTATCTTAAGGACAGTATAATTTACAGACTGCTTATTGCATAAGTAATTGATATATATGGGCGATACTGGATTTGAACCAGTGACCCCATCCGTGTGAAGGATGTGCGCTACCACTGTGCTAATCGCCCGGGAATATTTAATATAGCACGGATATTCGATTAACAACCAATCAATCTCCTTGGGGATATTCGTCCCACAAACTAGTGGTTTCTCGCAAACTTAAATGGTCGCCATTCCCTAAGATCAGGTGATCCAATAGGGGAATATTCAAAAACTGCGCTGCGATCAATAGCTGCTTGGTCAAATTAATATCTTCTTGGGAAGGTTCTACATTGCCAGAGGGATGGTTGTGAGCGATAATTACTCGCGTTGCTCCCTGCCTGATCACTTCGCGGAAAATTTCCCGGGGATGGGCTAAGGTTTCTGTAGCCGTGCCGATGGTAATTACTTGCGTTCCCATCAATCGGTTTTTCACATCTAACAATAAGACGGCGAATCTTTCCTGTGACTGCCACATCAGGTCATTGCAGAGGGTGGCGGCGGCGGCGGCGGGACTTTCGATCGGGGTGCGATCGAGCGGTCGGCTAGCAAAGGATCTTTTTCCTAATTCGATCGCAGCTAAGATAGTAGTGGCTTTAGCTGGCCCAATACCTGGTATTTTCATCAATTCCGCTACGCTGATATCTCGCAAGACTGCCAGAGGATCTCGTCCGTGTTGGCTCAATTGCTGCAAAATATATTGTCCTAAACCTACTGCAGATAACTTTCCTTTTCCTTGACCCGTACCCAACAAAAGAGCGATCAATTCGGCATTGGCAAGGCTTTTCGGCCCATGTGTCATCAATCGTTCGCGGGGACGTTCACTGCTGGGGATATCTGCAATTCTCAGGCTATAGGTCATAGATAGCACCGCTGGCTAGTACTGAAAATCAAATATATAGCTACAGAGGGTTGTTTGAGTTAGCTGGAGAAAAATATGCTGATGCTCACTGGAATTTGCCTGTTCGATCGGGTATTTTGATGAGTCACCGAGCTTTGTTGTTAGTTAACCATAACTCCCGGCATGGAAGAAAGAACTTCTCCCAAGCGGTCAATCAATTGGAAGCGTTAGGTTTTGAGTTAGTACAAAAGGTGACGGAAAAACCTCAGCACATATCCGATTCGATCGAGCGATATCGCGATCGGGTAGATTTAGTCATCATTGGTGGTGGGGATGGGACTGTCAATGCTGCGGCTGAAGGTTTAATAAAAACACAACTTCCTTTTGGTATTCTGCCATTGGGAACGGCCAATGACTTAGCTCATACGTTGGGAATTCCCACCGATCTCAAGCAAGCTTGTCAAACTATTGCTAATGGACGAGTCAAGCGGATTGACTTAGGCTGGGTAAATGGCAAATACTTCTTTAATGTTGCCAGTTTAGGACTGAGCGTAAAAATCACCGAACAACTAACTAAAGAAGTAAAACGTCGTTGGGGAGTGCTAGCTTATGGCGCTACGGCGATGCAAGTAATTTGGCAAACACGACCATTCAGGGCTACCATCAGCCAGGGCGATCGCGCGATAGAAGTAAAAACAGTGCAAATTGCCGTAGGTAACGGAAGATACTACGGTGGCGGTATGGTCGTGCGGGATGATGCCAAAATTAACGACCAAAGGCTAGATTTGTATAGTCTGGAGATCGATCGCTGGTGGCAAATTTTGCTGCATCTACCCACCATCAAGCAAGGACAGCAGACCGATTCGGCTGGTGTTCGTACTCTAGAAGGGAAAGAATTTGAGGTGATGACAAACTTTCCTCTGCCGATTAACACTGATGGAGAGATCCGTACTTACACGCCAGCCAAATTTCGCCTCATTCCAGAAGCCCTACCAGCGATCGTACCTAAATCACCGGAAATATCAGGCTTGGTAGAAGAGTGAGAAATGCGGGAGGAAGCAGGGGGAAAGGGAAAGGGAAAATAAAAGTAAGCATATATTTTATTTTTCTGTCCATCTTCCCATCTTCCTATCTGCCGATCCCCCTATTCTCCTTTGATCGAATGAAAGCCGTATCATTAATTTTGTATGCGTTATCCCTTTTCCCGTGACCTCCCAAATAAGTTCATTTTGGCAAACCCTGGTAATGAAGAAAATAGTTGCAATTGCTAGTAACGATCGCAACGCGAGGTTTTCCTTCCGTAGCTTTTCACCAAATATGGCAGCCTTAATTGTCCCAATGAACTAGAAGAAACCGCTTTAAGTATTTCCCAGAGAATGTCCTCTGGAAACTAATTAACTAATTGATTCCCACTAGAGAGGTAAATGTGAAAAAGTCAGGTTTACTGATAGCAGCGGTACTGTTAGGTTTATTAGGGATTGGCGCAGCCTATGCCTCCGAATTCATAGTTTGTAAACAATTAACCCAACAGTGCGTTCTGGTCACCGATGGTAGCAAGCTTTCGCCAGATGCACTGGGCATTAGAATGAACTTAGCTACCGCCAACATCATTAGGTCAATACCGCTCGTTTGTTTGCTCTTAGGCGTGACTTTTTGGGTCGTTGGATGGTGGAAATCAAAAAAACCAGCCAAAAAACCCTCTACTGCAAACCAGCTTAGACCTTCTGCCGCCAAAGATTTAGGGGTAGCTTGGCACAGTCTAGATGTGAATAAAACTCTAGATGCGCTCAACAGCGAAAGGCAAACTGGTTTAACTACCAAGCAAGTCGAAGAACGTCGGCAAAGGTACGGACTCAACGAACTAGAAGAAACCGCCGGACGTAGCAATTGGCAAATTCTCTTAGATCAGTTCACCAATATCATGTTGTTGATGCTGATCGGAGTAGCGTTTGTTTCTGGCATTCTCGATTTAGTCAAACTCCAACAGGAAGGATTATCTGCGGGAGAAGTTCCCTTTAAAGATACGATCGCGATTTTGGCGATCGTGATCCTCAACGGTATTTTGGGCTACCTGCAAGAAACCCGTGCGGAAAAAGCACTAGCTGCCCTCAAACGCCTTTCTTCTCCAAAAGTGCGCGTAATTCGGGATGGCAGAACCTTGGAAGTGAACGCCAAAGAACTCGTACCGGGAGATATCATGCTCTTGGACGCGGGAGTGCAAGTAGCGGCAGACGGGCGCTTGGTCGAAGTTGCCAATCTACAGATTCGGGAAGCCGCGCTAACTGGGGAAGCAGAAGCAGTCAACAAACAAGCTGATTTAAAACTCAGCGAAGAAACATCCTTGGGCGATCGCCTTAACCTGGTGTTTCAAGGTACCGAAGTAGTGCAAGGACGGGGCACCGTAATTGTTACCAACACGGGAATGCAAACCGAACTGGGGCGAATCGCGGCTTTATTGCAAGGGGTAGAAAGCGAACCAACTCCTTTACAACAACGGATGGGGCAGTTGGGCAACGTCTTGGTGACGGGATCTTTGGTTCTAGTAGTTTTAGTGGTAGTAGGCGGTTTGTTCCGCAGTGGATGGAACTTCAACACCTTTATCGAACTAGTAGAAGTTTCTCTGAGTATGGCAGTGGCGGTAGTACCAGAAGGTTTGCCGGCAGTGATTACGGTTACGCTGGCATTGGGAACGCAGCGGATGGTGAAGCGACAAGCTTTAATTCGCAAATTGCCAGCAGTCGAAACTTTGGGTTCGGTAACTACCATTTGCTCGGATAAAACCGGCACCCTCACTCAAAATAAAATGGTGGTACAGCAGGTTACCACTGGAAATCAAACATTTCAAGTGACTGGCGAAGGTTATGCTCCCAAAGGAGAATTCGTATTAGAAAATCGATCGGTAGCAGTCAGTCAATTTCCCGAACTGCAACAATTGTTACTGGCTTGCACTCTGTGTAACGATGCTTTTCTGCAATGCGAAGCCGACAATAAGCCGGGAAGGGAAGGCGGAAACTGGACTATTTTGGGAGATCCCACAGAAGGAGCTTTGCTAACCCTGGCTGGGAAAGGCAAGCTGCAAAAAGAACAATTGAGCGCTCGGATGTCCCGCGTAGCGGAAATTCCTTTTTCTTCCGAACGCAAGCGGATGTCGGTAATTTGTCGGGGAAATGGCAGCGAGTATTCCCAAGCTCCCTTTTTGATGTTTACCAAGGGGTCGCCAGAGTTAATTTTAGAGCGTTGTACTTCTTATCAAGTAGGCTCTAGCACGATCGAATTAACTCAAGAAGACCGCAGGTATATTTTAGAACAAAACAATCAAATGGCCGCCAAAGGTCTGCGGGTATTGGGTTTTGCTGCTAAACCTTTATCTACTCAGCCCGCACCAGAACCAGATGAAAATATGGAAGCGGAATTGATCTGGTTGGGATTAGTGGGAATGCTGGATGCTCCCAGACCGGAAGTGCGAGAAGCAGTAGCAAAATGTAAGCAAGCAGGTATTCGCCCGGTGATGATTACTGGCGATCACCAGTTAACTGCCAAAGCGATCGCATACGATCTGGGTATTGCCGAAGAAGGTGCTAGAGTCCTGACCGGTCAAGAATTGCAAAAACTCTCTCAGGCAGAACTCGAACAAGAAGTAGACCGGGTAAGCATCTACGCTCGCGTTTCCCCAGAACACAAATTACGCATCGTTCAAGCACTGCAAACTCGCGGTAAATTCGTTGCCATGACGGGAGACGGCGTGAACGACGCGCCCGCTCTCAAACAAGCAGACATCGGTATTGCAATGGGAATTACCGGTACCGACGTGAGTAAAGAAGCTAGCGATATGGTGCTGCTGGACGATAACTTCGCTACCATTGTGGCTGCGACAGAAGAAGGGCGCGTTGTCTACACCAATATCCGCCGCTTTATTAAATACATTCTCGGTAGCAATATCGGTGAGGTATTAACCATTGCGGCTGCTCCTATATTGAATTTGGGAGGAGTTCCCCTCACACCTTTACAAATTCTCTGGATGAACTTAGTAACTGATGGCGTTCCCGCTCTTGCATTGGCGGTGGAACCGGCAGAACCGAACGTGATGCGCCGTCCTCCTTTTAGCCCGCGTGAAAGTATTTTTTCACGGGGATTGGGAGCTTATATGGTGAGAATTGGGATCGTGTTTGCCATTCTGACGATTATTATGATGTCTGTGGCTGTCCGTTTCTTCCCGGGGCAGTGGAAGACAATGGTATTTACTACTCTTTGTCTGGCTCAAATGGGTCACGCGATCGCCATTCGTTCCAATACTCGATTGACGATCGAGTTAAATCCCTTCACTAACCTTTTCGTTTGGGGCGCGGTAATTTTAACCACTTTATTGCAGCTAATGCTGATTTACGTACCACCGCTGCGAGCTTTCTTCGGTACTGAAATACTGAGTTTGCCACAATTACTGATCTGTCTGGGCTTTAGTATGTTGATGTTTGTTTGGATCGAAATGGAAAAATTGTTCCTTCGCTTCTATCACAGAAGAAGTTGATAGTAGAGGCTGATGTTACTTTTTAGTCATTAGTCATCGGTCATCAGTCATTAGTAATTCCTCAATGGCTGATGACCGATCGCAAATTTTGTGCCCTCCATTTAAATGACTAATGATAAATCACCAATGACCAATGACTAATTACTATTAGCAATGTATTTGAAAAGCTTACACTTGCTGAATTTCCGCAATTACCTAGATCAGCAAGTGGAATTTGAGGCTCCCAAAACAATTTTGTTGGGGAACAACGCTCAGGGTAAATCTAATTTATTGGAAGCGGTAGAGTTACTTTCTACTCTCAAAAGTCATCGGGTAACGCGCGATCGCGATTTAGTTCGCGAAGGCTCGGAATTAAGTCAAGTCAATGCTACCGTCGAACGCCAAACAGGTGCGATCGACTTGGCTTTAACTCTGCGTCGTAACGGACGCCGTACCGTTGCACTCAGAGGAGAACATCTGCGGCGTCAGTTGGAATTTTTGGGAACGCTGAATGCGGTGCAATTTTCCAGCATGGACTTAGATTTGGTGCGAGGTGGGCCAGAACAGCGCCGTAATTGGTTGGATACGTTGGTGATTCAACTGGAACCATATTACGCTCACATTTTGCACCAATACAATAAAATTTTACGCCAGCGCAACGCCCTGCTCAAACAAATAGGGGAACGAGAAAGTAGGGGAGATAGTGCAGTTTCACCATCACAGCTAGCTTTGTGGGATGCACAATTAGTAGCAGCTGGTTGTCGGGTGATCAGACGCCGAGCTAGAGCTTTGCAGCGGTTGGCTCCCATTGCTAAACTATGGCATCAAGCGATCGCGGGTAGTACTGAGGAACTGGAAGTGAAATACGTTCCTCATATCGATTTTGCACGAGATAATTCAGAATCGATTCAACAAGCTTTTTTTGAGAAAATAGAGCAGCGTAGCATCGCCGAACAACACCAGGGTACTACTTTGGTTGGCCCTCATCGGGATGAAATAGAATTGTCGATCGATCGAACTCCTGCTCGTCAATATGGTTCTCAAGGTCAGCAGCGTACTTTGGTGCTAGCTCTTAAACTAGCAGAGTTAAAATTAATTGAAGATGTCGTTGGCGAACCGCCGCTGCTGTTGCTGGATGACGTGTTAGCCGAGTTAGATCCCAACCGTCAAAATCAACTGCTCGAAGCAATTCAAGACCGCTTTCAAACTTTGATTACCACTACTCATTTAAATGCTTTCGATCGCGGATGGCTGAATGCTTCTCAAATTCTTTCCGTGAAAGCTGGACAAATTTACCATCAGCCACTAACCTAATTTTTATTTGCCAAAAATTATCAGTTTACTCAACAATACAGCAAGCGATCGCGCTGGGAACGCTATTACCTGACAAATTTAGTACGAATTTCTATTATTTAGCAGTAAATCTAACATAGAATATACTTAAGTAAATACACCACTATTAGCTGGCTAAATAGTATTTTCTTTTTAGTTAACAATTTCCGACAGTATATATTATGTATGGACAATTCTATGAATCAGGATCAAATTAATGCACTAGGAGCTTCTTTACGACCGATCGATCAAAGTTTATTGAAACCGGGGAAAGATAATAGCGTAAAACGTATTTGGTATCAAGGTGAAGAATCTTATTTCGATATTTTCTTTGAATTGAAACACAATGAAATCGTGTGGTTTCAGTTTACTTTGCGAGGAAAAACTTTGTCTTGGGATAAGAGAAGCGCTCAATTTCAAACTGGTACGACTAATGAATTAAAGCCTGATGAAGTGACGTTTTATCCAGCTAGTAAATTAATTCTTTCCGATCGCAAAATAGATATTGAATTTATAGAAATTGTCCGAGCTATTTTAGAAACTCGCGCTGGAGAACCGCTCTTCGATCGAGCTTTGCAACTATTTGAGTGTCAACCAAAATAGCTCGTGCTTTACTTTTAAAGTTCCCATCGCTCGGAATAGTTTAAGTCTCCTACTATATTGACATTAACTAACCGTAAAAACTAATAACTTGCCGAGTCATTGGCAGGCGTTGTTGACGGGTTTAAATACCCCGCCATACCTTTTGATGCCAAATCCAGGTCTATTACCCCCTTTTTCAGCCGCAGTGTTACTCTCACTCTTAATCTCCTTTCCCTCCCAAAAATAACAGGGTTAATTGAAGCGGATTTGATATAATAACTGATTTTACTGATGACTTGTTTAATGATGAATTTCTAAATTGAGAATATAACGTCCTAGCGTTAATTTGCCCGACCATAACTCATATTCTACTCGTAAGTGTTCTGGTAAAGGTTTGCCTTTCAAACTAATGTCAACAGTGAAATTACGCAAGCGAACCTGCCCTTGTCCTTGGGATAATTGACTATACAACCAATAACGGCTGATCCCATAGATGCCGTTTTCCCAGAAGTGGCGATAACTTAACTGGCGACTTCCTTGCATGGTCATGATGACGCGGGAAGGGGAAATTTCTAACCACAAAAGACGGGGGGATGTACCGGGTGCTTTGGACTGATTTGAGGAAGCTTCAACGGATAGTGATTCGTTAATGGCTGGTTCGGTCAATAATAAATGGAAACGGTTTTGGTCTTTCTGATATAATGTGGCCGATGTTTCTACTACTGACCAAATTGGCAGATCGGTAGAAACTAGGGATAAGCAAACTGGCTTGCGATGATGGGTAAGCATAAAGTATAAAGACTGTTGAAGAAGAATTCAGAAGCCAGAATTCTTAGAGTCAGAATCAGGAGTCAAAATTCAGAATCAATTATTAAGGTAGCTTAAAAGTCGCTATTGATTGAAGGCTACCAAATTTTTGATGTGGTGGAGTGTTAAATTTGTTTATTGTTTATTTATCCGCCAGTTGGACTCCTATTCATTCTGAATTCTGAATTCTGACTCGGAGAATTCTATTTTGATAAATTCTGCAAAAGCGACCCATGAGGACTCCAGAAAAGGGTAGGATCTTACTTCGCAGTCCTCCACCAGTCTATCGTAATGCTTGTGCCAACTGTCACCGTTAAAACGATCGAAAATCAGCAATCTTTGCAAATTCAAAGACCGAGTTCCGATTTTTCTCTCCAAGGACGGATAAAAGTACCGGGAGATAAGTCGATTTCTCACCGGGCGTTGATGTTGGGTGCGCTCGCCGAAGGGGAAACGCAGATTAAAGGGCTACTTTTAGGGGAAGACCCTCGCAGTACGGCGGAGTGTTTCCGGGCGTTGGGGGCAGAAATTTCCGAGTTGAATACGGAATTGGTAAAGGTGAAAGGTATTGGTTTGGGTGAAATCCGAGAACCGAATGATATTTTAAATGCGGGTAATTCCGGGACTACCATGCGGCTGATGTTGGGTATTTTGGCTTCTCACCCGGATCGGTTTTTTACGGTAACGGGGGATAGTTCTTTGCGATCGCGTCCGATGTCCCGCGTCATCCAACCATTGGAACAAATGGGTGCTAGCATTTGGGGACGGAAGGGAAATTCTTTAGCACCGCTGGCTGTGCGAGGACGATCGCTAAAAGCGATTACTTATCATTCTCCCATTGCTTCTGCCCAAGTGAAATCCTGCATTTTATTGGCGGGACTGATGGTGGAAGGAAAAACTACCGTGACAGAACCAGCCCTTTCTCGCGATCATAGCGAACGGATGTTGAAAGGGTTTGGGGCCCAAGTGATTGTCGATCCCCAAACCAATAGCGCGACGGTGGTTGGCCCTGCTAAACTGATCGGACAGTCGGTAATCGTACCTGGGGATATTAGTTCGGCAGCTTTTTGGCTGGTGGCTGGTGCGATCGTACCGGGATCGGAGTTAGTAATTGAAAATGTAGGGGTTAATCCAACTCGTACTGGTATTTTAGAAGCGCTGGGGATGATGGGCGCTGATATTCAGTTAGAAAACCAACGGGAAGTCGCCGGCGAACCGGTCGCGGATTTACGGGTACGGTACGGACGCCTGAAAGCTTGTCAAATCGGTGGCGATTTAATACCTCGTTTAATTGATGAAATTCCGATTTTGGCAGTGGCGGCGGTATTTGCCGAAGGTACGACGGTAATTAAAGATGCAGCGGAGTTGCGCGTGAAAGAAAGCGATCGCATTTCCGTAATGGCTTCTCAATTAAACCGGATGGGTGCGAAAGTAACCGAATTACCCGATGGGATGGAAATTACGGGCGGTACGGCTTTAGTCGGTACGGATGTAGATAGCCATACCGATCATCGAATCGCCATGAGTTTTGCGATCGCCGCCTTAAATGCTAAGGGTACTACGATCGTTAATCGTGCGGAAGCTGCCAGCATTTCCTACCCCGATTTCTTTGCTACTCTAAAACAAATTTGCGGACAAAACGATTAATCATACCAAATCCCACTGAAATACCCCTTTTATTCTTTAGTCAGCGTAGGCGAACTTTGTTTGTATAGTCGCGGTTTCAACCGCCGAGTATAGAGAGGGGTAGCTTTGAGATGCTCCCACTATACCGCTAGCGGTTAGTGGGAGATCGCTTATCGGGATGAAATTGCCGCAGGTTCGAGGCGAATCAGTTGCCCGTCCGGTCGATCGGTAAGAATATACAATAGTCCGTCAGGCCCTTGCCGCACGTCGCGCACTCGCTGACCGATCGCAATAGTTTCTTGCGATAAAACATTGCCTGCACTGTCTAGCGCGATCCGACGCACATCTTGAGAAACCAATCCACCGGAAAATAAATTGCCCTGCCATTGTGGAAAGCGATCGCCATTGTAAAATGTTATTCCCGAAGGAGCAGTGGCAGGCGTCCAAACTAATTTGGGATCGACCATCCCAGGTTGAGATTTTTGTTGAGAAATTGGCTCGCCCGTAGCATAATCCCGACTATGAGAAACTATAGGCCAACCATAATTTTGACCGGCTTGCACTAAATTAAGTTCGTCACCCCCACGGGCACCATGTTCGTTTGACCAAACTCGATTATTGATGGGGTCGAAAGCCAGACCTTGAACGTTACGGTGTCCGTAACTCCAAATAGCCGGATTAGCGTTATTCTTTCCTACAAAAGGATTATCTTTTGGGATAGTGCCATCGTCATTTAAACGGACAATTTTACCAAGATGGGTCTGAAGGTTTTGTGCTTGTTGGCGAATTAGTTGACCATCAAGTTGCACGGGGGGATTGCCACCATCACCGATCGATACTAACATCGTGCGATCGGGAAGCCAGAGCATCCGCGAACCAAAATGCTGTCCCCCTGGTTTAGTTCGGTTAACCTCAAAAATTACCCGTACATCTTGCAACGCTTTACCATCAAATCTGGCTCTTGCTACCCTAGTACGGCTAGCTTGCTGGTTACCGTGAGCGTAAGTAAAATAAATTAACTGATTTTGAGCAAAATTTGGGTGAATTGAAATATCCAGCAAGCCACCTTGATTAACGGCAAGCACTTCGGGAACGCCGGTAATTGGTGTTGGTTCTAACACGCCATTACGAACAATCCGCAATCTTCCGGGACGTTCGGTAATTAACATCGATCCATCAGGTAGCCATGCCATACCCCAAGGGTGTTCTAACCCTCTTACCACAGTGGTTTGGCGATAGTTTGATTGGCTGGGAGAAGATTGAGCTTGTTCCGTTGTTGGGTTAGTTACTGCTTGCGGCGATGGGGAAACCTCAGTAGATGAGGTCGTAGTTCCATCGAGAGTACATCCGGCGATCGCCAACAATAGAATAGCTTTAATAAAAGGGAATAAGGAGGTTTTTCCCGATTTTTTCCGGAAAAGCGTTACCTGGGTTTTCATCGGAGGAAAAGCTTCATTATTTAACATCCCTATTCTAAAAAAAATATCCAAATTTAACTTGATTATTTAAGCCCTTAATTATCATTTTTATGTCACATTCATCACTTAAAATATCTTTCTCGAATTTCGCTCGACTAGCAAAACTGATTCAACTTTCTTCATCGGCGGTGAAAAATTAACAGTTTCTCCAAACACAAAGGTACTGCCACTTCAATTTCCCATTTAGCCAATGGTTCTAACTGAGAAACGATTCGATAATACGTGATAGCTTGATACAACATTCCTAAAGTTTGAGATAACTCAAAAGCTTCTAATAAACGCTCCATCGGCTCGTAACTCGTCCACTGTTCCAAATAAACGTTGCGAAGACGATCGCGCACGCCGGGAAGATCGGGAACGTATTTTTCTATATACAAGAAATTGACTATATCGAAAAAAGGATGCGATATAGCACTATTAGGCCAATCAATATAAATATAATTGTTGTGATTTACCACTACATTTTTTGCCCAAAAGTCACCATGTACCAGGGTTTGAGGTAAATTGTAACTTGCTAATTTCTCACACTTTACCTTGAATTGAGGAATCAAAGCGCGTAATTCTTCCACATCGCTTTCTTCAATAATGATGAAATCTCCGGCTAATAATGCTGCGGTATCAGCTAACAGTAAATCTATATCAAATGGTAACCGCTCGATTTTGCGATCGCACCATCCCAAACTCAATAAATCATCAACCCGATCAACTGAATCTATTTGTATTTTGGCAAATAAACGCAAAGCTTCTTCCCAATATGATATTTCTGCCATTTCCGATAGGGGCGTACCACCGAAATCACGCATTAACATCCAGTGCTGTTCGTGATTCGCGCTTAAAATATGGGGAGTATTTTCAGGGTAATATTCTCCTAAAGCTTTAGTGAATAACGATTCATTTTTTAAGGCGCTTGGCATAGCTTTAAAATAAATATTGCCAGCAGTTGTATTGAATTTTAAAATACAAGAAGTACTCCAAGACCTTAATTGCTCGCTCCGAGAAATAGAAGTTAATCCCAAATTTTTAAATTGTTCGTAAATCCAGTCATTTGCTTTTTTATACCAACCAATTCTTGCCCAAGGTACTCGTTGAGAGCTTATTGTCGGGTCTTGGATTTCTTGAAACCAATTTAACAGAATCGGATAATGTTCTGGCACGGCTAATGCTAATTTATTTAGTTCGGATCGATCGATCCAGCGATACCGTGCAGTTGGTTGCCAATCTGGATTATGATTGGCGAGGGCAAATACTCGATTGACTCGATTTAGAACGGGGTCTAAATCATTATAAATGCACGAAAGTACCGTTACGTCGATACCTAACTGCTGCTGCATGGCCTCGTTAATCAAATAGGCATGAGCGAAATGAGTTTTGCTAGGGATAAAATGAGGCAAAGACCAACCGATGTTTACTTCCTGCATTAGCAATTTTGGCTCGGTTGGATGGGGAATTATGCTGTAGTAATCGAAGATTCTTTTTTGATTTGTCATCGATCGTTTGTCATTGGTTATTTGTGACGGCTCTTTCCAAATATAAATATAATGATGTACGTAGAAACCCGGTTTCTTTAAGAAACCGGGTTTCTGTCCCGCACTTCACATAACTGAAATCTGCTGTATTAAAAAAGGTATTTTACCTATAACCATTTTAGAGCCGCTGTATAAAGGTGTAATTTTTATTGGGAAAGCGAGGATTGAAGTCCTCACTACGAACTAGTTCGATCGGCAAACGAGCGATGAAAATTGCCTAATTTCCTAACTCTTTAGAGCGACGATAAGCTGCTTTTACTGCTTCAATTAAGGCAGAACGAAAACCAGCGCGTTCTAATTCGGCAATGCCTGTAATTGTCGTACCGCCGGGACTGGTCACTTTGTCTTTTAGTTCGGCGGGGTGCATAGCGGATTCTTTGAGCAGTTGAGCGGTGCCGAATACGGTTTCTAGTGCTAGTTTAGATGCGATCGCTCTTGGCAAACCCGACGCTACTCCCCCATCAGTCAGCGCTTCGATCATCACTGCTACGTAACCAGGGCCCGATCCCGATAACCCAGTTACCGCGTCCAGCATGGTTTCCGGTACTTCTACCACTTCTCCGACGGCTTGAAAAATGCGCTTTGCTCGTTCTAAGTGATGCTGTTGTACCTGGTTACCGGGAGCGATCGCGGTAATTCCAGCACCTACGGTAGCGGGGGTATTTGGCATCGATCGAATTACTGGTTGTCCGGGAAAAGCCCATTCCAACTTGCTCAAAGGTACGCCCGCCAAAATAGAAATTACCAATTGTTCCGGTACGGTAATCTGATTTTCGACTAATTCTGCGGCTACCATATCAAAAACTTGGGGCTTCACGGCTAAAAACAGAACTTCTGAACCGCCTGCTACTTCTGAATTATTTGCAGTTACCCCAACGCCGTATTTTTCTGTTAAATAACTGCGGCGTTGTGCTTGAGGTTCGCTCACCAGTACTTCTGATGGTAGATAAATCTGCTGATTAATTAAGCGGGATAAGAGAGCTTCTCCCATTACCCCGCCACCGATAACACCAAACTTGATGGACATTCGATTTTAGATTTTAGATTTTGGATTTTAGATTTTAAATTTTAGATTGTTTTAGGATAAATCCGTTCAAGTTGCTAGTGTAAGAAGGCTTTTATACTTTTTAGTTTGAGTAAGGTTTTGTGATGGGTATTGAGTGAGCGTGGACAGGGCTTTCCCACTACTTGCTACCCATTAACTACTACCAGCCTTGAAGATACAACTAGCAACTTGAGTTAATTATTAACTGGTTTGAACGATCCGCTGATCCGAGGATACCCAGCTAGGCGTGGGGGTAGCAGCGCGAGGAATGCGTACTTGGGGTTGAGGCACTTCGTGTACTACACCAGACTGATTACTTACTTGTACGCAGCTAGGAGTGAACAGGAAGATGCTTTCGCCGATCCGTTCTTGGTGACCGTCGATCGCGTAAGTACCACCTGCGATGAAGTCTACAGCCCGTTGTGCTTGGTCGGGGTCCATCATGGTGAGGTTGAGTACCACGGATTTCCGTTCCCGCAAAGCTTGAATTGCCTGGGGCATTTCTTCAAAGGTACGGGGTTCCATGACGACTACTTCCGAGAAGGCATTGGCAACTCCCGGCATTCCGATCACGTTACTCATTGGTGTTGGCATGGGAGCTTCTGGTGCGATACCTACGCTAGAGCGCATCCGACGACGTTGGCGACGATCTTCTTCGGTGGCAGGTGGAGCGGCTTCCTCTTGATAGAGGTTTTGGTAGTTATTGCGCTCGTCTACATCATCATAATCATCGTACTCGTATTCCACTTGTTCGTTAATACCAACAATCTCTTTCAGCTTGTTAAAGATACCGCTCATGGTGTTGACACTCCATTAAAACTAGAGTTTACAGGGCTTTCGATCGTTTGAGCAGAGAAGGGGCTTTTGAAAGTTCAAGCTTTCGGTTTACCTTGGCTTTACTAATTCTTTGGGTAAAGCTTCAGGTATGCTAGCTCTGGCCATCAAGCCATTAATTTTATTTCCATTTCGTAGAACTTACACAACTGGGGCAGTTTTTCTGCTTTAGTTGATGTCTGCGCTCCTGTTGGCTGCTACTCACCAGATACCTTAACACCCGGTAAGTACGAGTCAATCTGGAAATCTGCGGTAGGTTGGTAGTTAAATTACCTACCGGAGTGTAGGAATATTTTTTTGATTGACTGAGGCTGTCAAGTTTCGATCGGCCCTATAACCCCTCCTCTATAAATTAAGGGTACTTGACGGGGCGACGGGGTGCGGCCACTCAATAGTTAGTAGAACGGTCAGGGAAGATGAAACGCCGGGGTAAAAATACTCTCTCATTTCTGTTACCCTCCTCATCTATCTTGCTGGCTTGAGACTAACTACCGATCGCTACACCGTATTGGACGCCTGGAAGCACCTTATTTTATTTATATTGTCGTTACGCTGGCAATATATTAGCCGATGCACTGTTTAATTTTAGAAATTATTTCTACGGAATTTCTCGATTATCAGTGGATACCACAAAAATTAATCTATGTTTTTTCTCTGTGCTGTTTCGAGACCGATCGCCCGTTCGGATTGATTGGCGAAAATCCTTAGGAATACTAGCTTTTTACCGAACCGATCGCTTATGTGCGATCGACAAAAAAACTCGCTTTTTCAATCTAAGTACGGGAGCGAGCTTTAAATTTTTATACCGATTTTCAGGTTTTATTTAGCGATCGAGAAACTCGGGGATCGTCAAAACACGGCTATTTCTAGTTATTCTGGATAATTTCTCGCACCAAACAGAATCGTTCCCAAACGTACCATCGTTGCACCAGCTTGGACTGCTAACTGGTAATCATCCGACATCCCCATCGATAAGTCCTGCATTCGGATATTCGACCAATTTTGTTGCTGAATGTTTTGTGCTAATTCCCGCGTCTGCTGAAATAATGTCAAGATTTCTACATCTGTCAAACCTAAGGGAGGTATCGTCATTAAGCCCTGAATTTGAATATTTTGGCACTCATTGAGTTTGGGAAGATCGGCAAAAAGTTCATCGACAGCCCAACCGTATTTATTGGGATCGGGTAAAAGTTTCACTTGTAAGCAAACGTGGGGTTTCTTGTCAAGCGATCCCGCCAAACGATCTAACTGTTGGGCTAATTTGAGACTATCTAGAGAGTGAATCCACTGAAAATGCTCCAAAGCTTTTTTCGTTTTATTGCTTTGGAGATGTCCGATCAGATGCCAAGTAATATCGGGTAAATCTACTAGCTGGGATTGTTTGGCTTCTACTTCTTGCAAGCGGCTTTCCCCGAAGTCCCGAATACCAGCATCATAAGCAGAACGTATCAAATCTACCGATACTTGTTTGGTAACGGCAATTAAGCGAACGGATGTCGGTAGCTGTTGGCGAATTTCAACAATCCGAGATGCTAGAGCATTTTCTAAGTGGGAACGGCTCATTGGAATGTGCGCTGGTGAATCTCCATCAGCTTATCGTAGTCTTGGATTTGGCCGCTGCGTCGAAGGGTTCTCAGCCGATTTTCTACCAAAAGGCGAGAATCCGCACGAGTGATCGGTTCGCAAGTGATGCCAGCAGATGTGGTAGTGACTAGAAAAAACAAACGCTGGGCGTAGAGTGTGGTGAATAATTCCTTGTTTTCTTCAAGTACGCACACTCGATAAAGTAAACCAAAGGTCGGATGATTTAGGTAAGTTTCTGTACTCATTCATTCTTTATTTTGGGCCATATTGATACCTGGTGGCAGGTATTAAAGATTAACCCTGACTTTGGGGGATTCGGGTTACTGTGATGAATTTAGCAGAAAGTGTCGATCGCAGTAGCAACGAGGTGTTTCCCAAAGTTAATACAACCAGATTGCACTTACTGTTGCAATTGGTTACAACAGCGATCGACAAACTAGCGGAAGGGGGGTATGAAGACAAGATCCATATTAAATAAGTATGTAAGAGGATTACCCTCAATAGGGCATCCCATTACTTTATCAGAAATTTGGGTTTAAAATCCTGTGCTTCCAGCACGACTTTATGCTCTTTGTGTTAGCATAAGAATGTGGTTAATTGGTCGATGCCATGATTGTTTACGAGTTTAAGGTCAAAGGTAAACAAAAGCAATATCAGGCCATAGATGAAGCAATACTTACTAGCCAATTCATTCAGAACAAGTGCTTGCGCTACTGGATGGATAGCAAAGATTTAAAAGTAGATAAGTACGCATTGAATAAATATTGCGCTGTATTAGCTGCCCAATTTCCCTTTGCCTCGGAACTCAACTCAATGGCTAGACAATCTGCTGCGGAACGTTGTTGGTCTGCACTGCAATAGCTCGGTTTTACGACAACTGTAAGAAAAAGGTTAAGGGCAAGAAAGGATTTCCCAAGTTCAAAAAAAACTGCCGTTCGGTTGAATATAAATCAACTGGTTGGAAGCTTTCAGAAACAAGAAAAGCCATCACTTTCTTAGATAAGAAAGGAATTGGAACTCTCAAGTTAAAGGGAACTTACGACCTTAATTACTATGACATCAAGCAAATTAAACGGGTTCGTTTAGTTCGTCGTGCTGACGGTTACTATGCCCAGTTTGCGATTGAAGTCAAAATTGCTCTGACTGTGGTGAAAAGGTGCAAAAGTCTCTATATACTAGGACTCATGTTTGCCCTCATTGCGGATATACCGAAGATCGAGATATCAATGCAGCAATCAATATTTTGAAGTTAGGACTCAGTACCGTGGGGCACACGGGAACTTACGCTACAGGAGATTTACCCTCTTGGGCAGTTGGTGCCTTGCCTGCTGTCTAACGGCGAGTCTGTGAATGTAGAATCCTCATACCTGAGAGGTTGGGGAGTGTCAAAAAAAATTTTACGACGGGATAGCAGCTAGGGATTTTGGCGGGGGAGGGCATCGAATAGTTAGACTAGGAAAAAGAAGTATTGCCTTGCCTCGACTCTGATTCGATCGCCAATCTTAAATAATTATGATGCCCGTATCCGATACCAAATCCACCCGCTCTTACAATCAAGAAGAGATTCAGGAAATTCTCCATTTGGCTATTTCCCGTCAAAGTTACGAAGGGGAATTTACCCGCGACCAGTTAATGGAAATTGCTGCTGAGTTAGAAATCTCCCCGGAAACTCTGTTCGCAGCCGAACAAGATTGGCTCGACAAGCAGGGAGAAATGATGAATCGGCAGGCGTTCAACGCCTACCGATGGGGAAAATTAAAAAGAAGTTTCGCCAAATACGCGATCGTCAACTCGTTTCTATTGCTGTTGAACGTACTCACTGCTGGCCAACTTTCTTGGTCTTTATATGTTTTACTATTCTGGGGACTAGTACTTGCTCTGAAAGCCTGGAATACCTTTCAATCTGATGGAGAAGAGTACGAAAGAGCTTTTCAGCAATGGTATCGCCAGCACCAGTTGCGGCAATCAGTTAATAACTTTTTCAATAAGTTGCGGAAGGCTTGGTAAAGTATATCCCAAGTTCAAAGTAATGGCTGAAAAGATTTATTTATTATTAATTTAAAACCAACTCAATACTCAGTACCGAGTAAAATTTAGCAGCAGTAAGGAGTAATATCTTCTCCACAAACATCTGCTAGAAAACTTAAAGCCCGGAAGCGTAAACCCATTAGCTGGTCGTAAACCGGGTTAATTTTACACATCGGTGGAATGTGGAACAAGGTACGGCCAAATAGCTGCACGTCTCTTTCAAAAGGACATTGAGAAGGGATGAGTTGACAAACCATTTTAGCTACTTTCGCATCTCGTAATTCAATTGAATCTAGCCATTGACGGATTGGGTACAAAATGATGTCGATCGAGATTGGCAATTGGAAAGTTTTTTGTGGAGCAGTGCTAGTGGCAATAGTCATAACTCACCTTCACCTTGAGAAACTTCCTTAACTATCTTTATGTTCTCCTTAATTACTAGTTTTTCCAGTGATAGAAATTCGTCGCTATTAGTGATAAATTTGCATATTTTTGGTGATGCAATTCTTCTCGATCGGTGATTGATTTCGCGATCGAGTGTGATTGGTATCACTAAACAGGAAAGCATGAACGATGAAGTTTAAAGGATCGAGTCGGAAGGATGAAGTAAGTAGGTAGGTGTGAAAAAATGAAGGTAGATTTGTAGGGGCGGGTTTAGTGAGAGTGCTTGATATACAACAGTTTTGCTCGTTTTCAAAACCTGCCTTGCCCATATGCGTTTACTCCTGCCATCCTACTTATTTAGTCGGAATTGAAAAAAAGTTGTTTTCTCCCATCTCTTCACCGTCTCAGGAGTGTCTCCCCATCCTGCATTAATGTAACCAACAATAAGTTGAGATTGCTAAAGTCAGGTCTAGAATTGTTGAGGAAAAATACAAATTGTAATACTCGACACAGCTAATTTATTAATTTCATTAAAATGAGAAGCAATAAATAGTTTCACCTAGCTTAGTCCTGTCATCTAAAGTTGCCTTATGTCAGAGCTTACTTATACGGTTCCTACTCTTAGCAGTGCAGAAGAAGTGGAAAAAGCGATTCAACGCTATAAAACCAGCGATCTCAGCGGCGCTGAACTGCTAAGTCAGTGGCAGGCGATTCGAGATGCCTCCCTCAATCAGAATTTCGCCGAAAATGATAGCGAAAAAGTCACTACTTATGATAGTGACAAAGTTCCCGGTCAAGATAGTTACTAACTTTAGTTGATGGAATATTTTAGTTAAATCAGTTATCAGTAAACAGTTATTAGTTGTCAAGGCGTCTGGTAGGTAATTGTTACCTGCCGAACGAACACTACCATGCGATCGACAAAACGCGATCGGTTTTTAGTAGTCAGTTAATGGTAATGGCGATATAACTGATAACTGATGACTGATAACTGATAATTCATGCAGTAAAAAACACTAACAAAAACCCGGTTAAATATACCAGAAGCAACAAAAAACTTTCAAAACCAATATTGCCAATGCCGTACTTTTCGCGCCGCAGCAAACCCAACACTAGAATACCAGTCATCAAAATAGTTAAAGCCAGTACGAAAAGTTCGTTTTCTGTTAAAGCTTGATAAATCGAACCTTTTTGATAAGCTAAATCGCAAAAAGCTAACACTAATACGTCGAAGCTATTGCCACCCAAAACCCCACTGACAGCTAATGTCAATGCGCCACGTCTTACTGCTGCAATAGTGGTTACTAGTTCTGGTAGGGAAGTAGAAATAGAAGTAAACAAACTGCCGACGACACTTTCTGAAAAACCGGAAGATTGAGTGATGGCGACTCCAGCTTGTTCTACACCATATCCTGCTATACCAAGAATGGCTGCCAAAAAAAAGAAACGCAACCATGAGCTAACTAAGCCAGGGCTATTTGACTCTTCTGTTTGATGTTTTTCATCAGTGGTTTCTTTTCTGTCTTCTGGTTTCCACATCGGCGTATTTTGGGCTGCTGCTACCAAACGCAACCCAAAAATATAAATAGCTATCAATGCGATCGAAGCGGGATGAATTATCCAAATTTTGATTAATGGATAAGGAATGGTGAGTAAAGGTACCACTAATAAAACTATTAGTAATACTCCTTGGGTTAAAGTAGCAGCAGAAGCCGCTGCATATTCTAAATTCCCTTCTAGATATGTAATATCAGCTATTCCTAAGAAAGCTGTTTGAACTGCTATATCGCCTAATGCGTTATTGACGGCGAGTTTTGGATAGTTCCCCAAGGCAGCAGAAACAGAAGTAACTATTCCCGGTAATGAGGTGCTAAATCCTAAAAATAATGCACCCATCAACGCTTGTCCGAGTCCGGTTTGTTTTGCTAATCGATCGGCAATGGCAGTTATCCAAGTGCCACTAATGGCAATTGCCAAAACGGAAAGCAAAAATATACTTAAGTTAAAGTAAAGTGAATCGTTAGCAAATTCTAGCATTCTTTTAGCATAAATGCGATTGTTGTTTCTCTGTGCCGCTCTTTGGATATATTCTTAAAGAATAGTTATTTTTGAGGGTTATTAAAAATAATATGCTAAACCAAGAGCATCTGGAAGTAGAGAATAACTCACGAGTTGCCCCATCATCATTTCAGACTTATTTAGAGGATTTACATCTTAAGTTCAAGTCACTCCAGGATGGTAAGTTAGCAACTTATATCCCCGAATTGGCAAAGGTAAACCCGGAGTTATTTAGTATTTGCGTGATGAGTGTGGATGGTCGAATTTTCCAGGTTGGGGATTATAATCATTTATTTACGATTCAGTCAATTTCAAAATTGTTTGTATATGGAATGGCGCTTGAGGAACACGGCAGAGATTATGTTTTGAGCAAAGTTGGTGTAGAACCGACGGGAGATTCTTTTAATTCGATTATTCTTGATGAAACATCGAAACGACCTTATAACCCGATGGTAAATGCAGGCGCGATCGCAACTACAAGTTTAATCAAAGGTGCTGGCCCAACGGAACGACTTAATCGTATGTTGGATATGTTTCGGCGCTACATCGGTCGCGATATCTTTATTGATATATCAGTGTTCATGTCAGAGAGAACTACAGGTCATCGTAACCGGGCAATGGCACATTTGATGCTCAATTTTGGCATGATTGGTGAGAAAATTGATGAAGCGCTCGATCTATATTTTCAGCAATGTTCGTTAATGGTTAACTGTCAGGATTTGGCAGTGATGGCAGCTACTTTAGCTAATAATGGAATTAATCCAATTACTAGAGAACAGGCGGTAGATAGCGCTTATATTAAAGATATTTTGAGCGTGATGTATACCTGCGGTATGTATAATTTTGCAGGTGAATGGGCGTATAAAGTTGGATTACCAGCTAAAAGTGGGGTGAGTGGCGGAATTATCGTGGTAGTTCCCAATCAAGTTGGCATTGCGATATTTTCACCACTGCTTGATGAACGGGGTAATAGCGTCCGGGGAGTGAAAGTTTGTGAAGAAATCTCGCGGCATTTTGGTTTACATATGTTTGATTCATCAATGAGGAGTTGTCGCTTTTTGGAAATGTTGTCTCAAAAATGAATCAATGCGATCGCAGTTCTATTTAGACATCATTTTTTAATGAATTGCGCTCATCCAAACTGATTGGCCCCGCTCCATAATAGTACACCATCAGCAATCCGCCCAAAATAGCTAAATTCTTGAAAAATTGAATCACCTGCATTCGTTCGGCAAAATTGGTATGGAAAATTAGGGTAGCGGGAATTAAGAAAATGATCAGTGCGATCGCGCCCCATTTCGCTTTGTATCCCAGCAACACCGACACAGCACCAACTAACTCCACAATAATCGCCGCTACTAAAAATAATCCCGTCAGCGGCATTCCATTAGCAGCCATATATTGTTGCGTACCTGCCGGATCGCTAATTTTATCAAAAGCAGACTTGAAAAAAATAGCAGTTAAAAAAGCCCGTGCTACCAGTGGAATAAACTTTTGCATTTTCGTGATTTTAATTAGGTTCAATTTAAACTTTTTATTGTATAAGCAGCAAAGGATAAGTTTACATCTGCAATAAGGATGATATTACAATAACAAAGGGTGTAGTCAGTGAGAATTCAGGAATCTAAAAAACCGGGTTTCTCCTCCCCTATCCCGAATACTAAACCTGTGTTCTAATCGGTTTTCTCTTAACTACCAATTTAGTTAGTAAAATTAACCAGAGGTTTGAATGGATCGTCGTACTTTTTTGACTTGGGTTGGTGCAGGTTGGTTAGCAAGTTCTCTACCAGTAGCCCTTGCCGCCTGTGCTTCCACCTCTACAAAAGATGATAATGTCTCTACTACCAATTCTCCTACTAAACCTAGTGAATTTAAGACAATCGGAACAGTAGCAGAATTAGATGGAAAAGGCGAAATCCTCAACAAACAATTAGCTGGTAGCCCCGTATTGGTGATTCGCAATCCGAATAATGCTAATACTTTAGCTGCTGTTAATCCTACCTGTACCCATAAAGGTTGTACGGTTGCTTGGAAAACAGATAAAAAGCTTTTTGTTTGTCCCTGTCACGATGCTGAATATACTGCTGATGGTAAAGTTGTAAAAGGCCCAGCTAAGGAAGCTTTGCCTGTTTATGAAGCGAAAATTGAAGGGGATTCGGTTTTGGTGAAGGTGGGTTAACTTCCAATACGAATGCAGAGTATCTATTTCCTTCTGAGATAATTGGAAAAGAGCGGCAGAGAATACTGACTCAAAGCTCAGGAGGAAACTAGATCGTGCTGCGTGAATATCAACTCACCAATTTTAAAGCATTTGCTGGGCCAGAAACCATCCCGATTCGACCCATCACCCTCATTTATGGGCCAAACTCCTCCGGAAAGAGTTCGATATTGCAATCCCTGCTGCTGCTGAAACAAACTCTTCAGGAAGCAGAAAACCCAGAAACCCTTTTACTCCCCAAAGGCAATCTCGTTAATTTAGGCGGTTATCGTGAATTTATCCATCGCCATGATGTCAGCAAATCATTTTCGTTCAAGGTTGTTTTTGGTTCTCATAAGGAGGGAACACCTAATCTATTTAGAAACCTTGTTCCTGACAACCTAATTGAGACTCCGCTTTTAGGATTAAAAGTTGCCTTCAACTACGATCGACAGATGGCAAATGCCGTGTTAGCATCCGTCGAGCTATTCATTGGCAACGATTCATCTCCTGTGGTTATATATAAACCTGAAGAACTCGCAAATAAAAACCTTGCCGGGGATAGATTTCGCTCGGAATTGGGATTGGGTAAAAGACCTTTATCCGATAAGATTCTCAAATTAGAGAAAATTAATAACGACCATGAACTGTGGAAGGCTTGGTGGAAAAAAAATGAATATAATTTTAATTCTCACAATTTAGTAATTGCAGAGGTTAAAGATACTTTACAACGTTCTGAATTAAAAGAATATCTACGTAAAGGATGGCCAAAGAGACTACCTAGAGAATTACATAATCTCCATGAAATTTTCCAGGAAGATCTTAATAAAATCGATTCCCGGCATAACTGGCAAAAATCTGCTTTACAAGAGCAGGTTCGGCAAATAAATTACTTAATAAAATTGTGGCAACATTTCGATAAATACACTTTAGATAAAGCTATAGAAGATTTATTTAAATTAACTACTTATTCTACAATCGCCTATCGATTTTTTTTACCAATCGCATCTAATGAACCAGGTAAACCAGACTTTTGTGAAGAAGAAATAGTGCGTTTGTCACGAGTATATAAACGTCTGAATTCCACACTCGATCTTTCCGAGTTAACCCTGTTGGCGGCCTCTACTTTTCAAGGTTTCTTAGACACTACAATATACATCGGCCCTTTGCGAGAATACCCGGAACGACTATACATCTTAAGTGGCAACTCAAGCCAACAAGTAGGAAAGTCTGGAAAGATGCTATCAGACATCCTGTTCAGGAATCCAGAGCTTTTGAAACAGGTAAACGAACAACTGGAGCGCTTTGGATTGGAATACGAACTCAAAGTTGCATCATACACTAACAAGGAGACATCCGAATTAAGTGATGTTTTCGCATTGCGCTTAGTTGACAAATTCACTGGTGTAAATGTTAGCCTTTTGGATGTAGGATTTGGCATCAGTCAAGTGCTGCCAATTATTGTGCAGAGTATGCTTTCACGAAATACAACGCTCTTGATTGAGCAGCCAGAGATACATATCCACCCACGTCTACAAGCAGAACTCGGCTCTCTATTGGCAGAGTGCATCAAGCCGCCTTTAAATAATCAGTTTATCATTGAAACTCACAGCGAACATCTAATGCTGCGGCTTCAGAAGTTAATCCGTAAGGGAGAGTTAAAACCCGAAGATGTATCGGTTATTTATGTCGATCGTGCTGCTGAAGGATCGAAGTGCTTGCACTTAAGGCTGGACGAAGAAGGAGACTTTATAGACGAGTGGCCAGGTGGATTTTTTGAAGAAGATTTTAACGAGATTTTTCAATAATATGCTGGTGCGAACAATACTTCTACCATCTGTATTTACTTCAATCCCTAAAGAGCAAGCTAGTCTTTACAGCCTAGTTATTAGACTACTTCAGGATCTTGAAAAAAATGGTGTAGTTCTGATGGATGATAATAACTGCATCAAAGCAGCACTGTCTCAGGGAGTCCACAAATGGCCACAAAAGTTTAGAAAAAATGCTCAGGAACTTCTGGTGCAACTGGAGAAGAAAAATCGCTTGGTTGAATTGTCCCTTAATGGCGCAGGCGCAACAGAGTCAACCTGCGGAGAACCCCCTTGTCATAGCTGCATTAGGATGGCAAAAGTCTACTTACCGCCTGCTGTGATTGCCAATCAAAGTTGTAACGAATGTGCCAGTAAACAGTTAGCATCAGTTGCAAAAGTTGAGGTTGTTGATGTTGCTGAGTATTCCATATCTAATTTCTTTAAAGCACACCTCGAACAGCGAGATCGCATTATCCTGAATGGCGAATGGAAGCAGGATAAATTCGAGCATGAAATTCTGATTCCCCTGTTCAGAGATGCAAAGCATATAAAAATTTACGATCGCTGGATCGGTCGGTCAGCTTTACAACATTCTAGTATAGGCCAAATAGGAGATAATTATAAACTTACGCTGGAGTGGATTATAGATGTCTTCCTTCAAAAATCGCGCTTAGGAGTAAGTGGCACCTTTGAAGTATGCTGTGGTTTGGACACTCGTGGTATATCCAAAGCTGGAATACCCACTTTTGTGGCCTCACTCCGCCAATTTGAATCTGATATGAGACACACCCATAGTTTTCCTAACTTTAAACTAATTATCAAGAAGGAAACCCAAGCTAATCAAATGCCTCATCATAGATATTTGATTACGAATCAAGTAGCCATATCTATCGATCGTGGCTCTGATTTGCTTTTAGATAAGAAAAACAGCCCCTATCCACGGCGAGTTCGAGATGTTACGATCGCTTACTGTTCAGAACCGGATAAAATCGAGCAAGCTGTCCGTAATTTGCCTAATTTATAATCAAATGAGCGACAATAGCACTTTAAAAATAGAGTTATCATCTTATAAATTCACTCACTCTTTAATCAGTTTGTCGATAATTACAGGTACTTTTTAAATGACACATACTTTATTATATCCTTTGAATTTACCAGTAGCGATCGACCATCTAATAAATTACTGTCATGATATTTATCAGGTGCTAAATATCGAATCCACTTTTGTTACTCTTGCCCAGAGGGTAAAGAAAAAAGTTAAAACGCTGTTTAAACAAATCATTATTCATTTGGCTAGAATACTAGGAGAGACTGTTGCAGGTAGACCGCCCGATCATCAGGACAGATCCAGAACAGGATCGTCCCCACTGGTGGAAAGAAATTAAAAATTTCATCAACCAGATCGAAGATGAAGGACTTTCGGAAGCTCAATTACGGAAAATTCTTGAAGATACCTACACTAAAGAAGAGGTTGATGCTGTTATAAAAGCTTTAAGGCAAGCATCTGAAATGATGGAAGATTCTACACAGAATTTATTTTAGTAAAATCCAGCGAGAAATTAACATTATGATTTCCACAACTTACTCACTAAGAGATGCAATCAAAATCCTAAAAGAACATCGAGATAAACTAGAAATTGAACTTGGTAAAAAGAAGCTCGATCAATTGCTATTTAATATCGAAGAAATTAGCTTGGATTTGGAAAGCATTTCCAAACAGATAGTTGATGTAGCCAAAGGAGCGCCAAAAATAGCAACTCTTACAGAAATATTTGATTTTTTCCAATATGGTTCTATTCCTCACATTTTAGGACATTTGGAAACAATAGAAGAATTACTGGAAAAAGAATCTAGTGATGGCGAAACATCTGGCGATATTCACTCCAAAAACACGGCAACTGTTAGAACCTTTGTTGGGAGCGATCAAACCGATTAATATGAAGATAAAATAATAGGAATATGAAAAATCTCCGGTTTACCAGACACGCTTTACTACGATGTCCTCAGCGCGGTAAGAATCAAGAGGAGGTGCGAGAAGCAGTTCAGACAGGCAGCAGAGAATCTGCCAAGGAGGATAGATTGATATGTCGTAAGAATTTTGAATATAATGCTGACTGGCAGGGAACATTTTACCGAATTAAACAGGTAGCGCCAGTTATTGTAGAGACAGATACAGAAATTGTTGTTATTACTGTATATACCTTTTACCTTTGAGGATAAGAACTATGAAAATCACTTATGATTCTGAAGCTGATGCACTTTACATTAGTTTAATTGAAGGCGATCGCCAATGCAGAACTTTACGTTTAAATGAAGACATCGCTTTAGATATTGGCGAAGGGGAATTACTCGTCGGTATTGAAATTTTGGATGCAAAAGATGTATTAGGAAAAGGCGAATTACCCTCTGTTGTGTTAGAAAATATCGCTTTTGTGGAATTAAAACAAGAAGCATTAAAGGAATGAAATTGTTTGGCAAATCGGCATTGACATATTCATTCCAAAAACGCCCCAGCAGAAACATGGAAAAACTCAGCTAACTTTTGCATTTGAGTTGCCGTCATTTCCCGTTCCCCATTCAGTACCTCAGACACCTGTACCTCATTTTCCCATATACCAACCAAGTCTTTTGCTTCAATATTATCTTCCACCATCAAAGCTTTCAGCAGCTTGACACCTTTCAAAACTGGCATTATTTCATGTTTCTGTTCGTAATTATAAACTAAAGTACCAAGCACGTTTAAGTAGTCTCGGTCATCTTGAGTAATATTCCTTTTATCCAAAATAGAATTAATCCGATTTTGAGTAGCGGTTAACTCAGCTTCACAGGTAATCGGACGTGGCGGAAATGTGGTAATTAGTTCCATGTAGTAGCTGCTAGGAGTTTTTAAATTTGGATAAAAGTTGGACTCGCATCTTCAGCAGAAAATTCGCCGATCGCAATTGGTAATTCAACATCTTCACCGTTATATACTTTCGCTGTCAGCTTATAGACTTCTTGCGCCAAATCTTGGTTAAATTTAAAAATTTCCCAAAAATCTCGCTCTCCCATTATAGTATGAACTTCGCGATCGCCAATTATATTCGTTTCACCTTTCATCGTGAAACTATGTTGCCGATTTCCGAGTAAGATTGCTACATTAAATATGTCTTTTTCTTTAGCTGGTTCGATGGAAAGTAATTTTACGTTCATTTTCTTAACCAGTAAACTCCTCTTTGACTCCAATATTGCAGAAAGTCATCTAATATCATTTGGCATCAACTACAAATTGCACTGATTTTAAGGCCGTGATTACATCTGCCATAACCTTGCCACTTTTTCGATTATTTGTTAATTATAACCTCATTAAATTTGTGCTATTTCTGTCATGTTGAAGAATGGGCATAATATTGAAAGATTATGAAAATAAGATAATTGTGAGAGCAAGTGCTGAATATATCAAAAAATGCCAATCATCAGCTACCAAGCTAGCTCAAACAAAGACTGTTACACGAATTTATCTAATTAAACTGGCGATCGCAAATGCTAAAGTAGCTGGCTCGACTGGCTTAGTAACGTGCTTGTGAAAGCCTGCCGAAAGCGCTCGATCGCAATCCTCGCTTCTAGCATAGGCGGTTAGCGCTACTGCTGGCAGTTGTCCACCTCGTTCTGGCTGCAAAGCTCTAATTTTGCGAATTAGCGTGTAGCCATCTTCTCCCGGCATTCCAATATCGCTTACCAACACATCCGGCTTCAGTTTCTCCACTGCTTCCAGTGCTTCGGTGGCTGATGCAACTGCTATTACTCTAGCTCCATAACTTTCAAGCGCGATCGCCACAAAATCTCGGCTATCAGCTTCGTCATCCACAATCAGCACTTGCAAACCATCGAGAGTGGGAACATCATCTATTATTACTACCTCGCCAACCCCTGCAACTAAATTTGGATCGATCGGCTTTGTGGGAACATCCATCAGCGGTAGCTTGACAGTAAATGTTGCCCCCAGTCCCTCTCCAGGGCTTTCCACGGCCACACTTCCCCCATGCAATTCTACCAAGTGACGCACGATCGCTAAACCCAAACCGAGTCCGCCATGCGATCGCGTACTCGTACTATCAGCTTGACGGAAGCGCTCGAAAACGTAAGGCAGAAAGTCCGCGCTAATTCCTTTTCCCGTATCGCTAACTCGAATTTGGGCGTGAGAATCCGTGGAATCGAGGGTAATTTTCACGTTTCCCCCTTCCGCAGTGAACTTAATCGCATTAGAGATTAAATTCCAGACTATTTGCTGCAACCGATTGGCATCCCCTAAAAGCAATCCTACAGAAGGATCGAGTACCGCCTCAAGCCGAATTTTCTTCGCTTCAGCTGCTAACTGCACGGTTTCGATCGCCGCTTTAATTATTGGGATGAGGTTAACCGGATAAACTTGCAAAGACAGTTTACCCCGAATCATTCGCGAGACATCGAGAAGATCCTCAATCAGATCTGCCTGTAACTTGGCGTTGCGCTCGATGGTTTCCAGTGCGCGAACGGTAGTAACTTGGTCTACCTTGCGCGATAGAAGCATTCTAGACCAACCCAGAATAGGATTGAGAGGCGATCGCAATTCGTGGGAAAGCACCGCCAAAAACTCATCCTTCATACGGTTTGCCGCTTCCGCCTCCGCACGCGCCGCCTGTTCGCAAGCCAACAGTCGGGATCGTTCCTCTTCCGCTCGCTTGCGTTCCAGTTCTGCGGTAGCGCGAGTAGCAAAAATTGTCAGCAAAGATTCTGCCAGCTGGAGGTTATCGAAAGGTTTGCGATGTAGTACCCCAAGCACCCCCAGCACGCAACCAGTAGAATCCAAAAGAGGAGTGGCGATATAACTCTGTGCTTGCATTTGGGTAAGTAAAGCATTTCCGGGAAACTGCATTTGCAAGCTGTGGGGATAACAACACAGTTTCCTCTGGTTAATCACTTGTTCGCAAGGCGTATTCAGCAGTAAATAATCGATGTTCTCTACAATCTCTCCGCCAGCGCATAAAGCAAGAGTGCTGATTTTCTGTTCTTTCCCAGCTATTTCCCCAATCACAGCGTAATCAACGCCCAATGCTTTACTGAGATGTTGCACCAAAGAGTAGAAAAAAGCTTCCCCCGTCGCTGCGGAAACTCCTTGAGTAACTTCGATCAGAGCGGTATCCAATTGGGCAACTTTCCGCGCTGACAGCCGCAACTCTAACTCATCAATCACTATAGCCGATAGGTCGGCAAGAGTAGCTCGCTGCTCGACGCTCAAATCATGGCGCGGCTTGTTGTCCACCAGACAGAGGGTGCCGAGATTAAAACCATCGGCAGAAATCAGCGGTGCGCCAGCATAAAAGCGAATACCCGGTTCGCTAATGGCAAACGGCTGACAAGCAAAGCGGGGGTCGTTTCGAGTATCCGGAACGACTAAAATTTCCTCGCTCAAAATAGCAAAGCTACAAATTGTTGATTCTCGACTAATTTCGCGAGAATCAAAGCCGTAGCAAGATTTAAACCAAGCTCGATATTCGTCTACCAAGGAAATTAAGGCGATC
Source organism: Leptolyngbyaceae cyanobacterium (assembly GCA_036703985.1). Lineage (GTDB taxonomy): Bacteria > Cyanobacteriota > Cyanobacteriia > Cyanobacteriales > Aerosakkonemataceae > DATNQN01. The sequence goes on along the minus strand of DATNQN010000010.1, from coordinate 104,166 downwards.
GGCACGTCAAAAAGACGCGCTGCCAAAGCCGTAATGCGATCGAAGCTCTCTTCCGGAGGTGTATCGAGGATATTATATCGACGCAGTGCCTCTAAGCGTTCTACTTCGTTAGGTGGCAGGGGAGCAGAGGTCATATCGTGTTTGGTAAAAGGCCGATCGTTAAGACCGCACGGGGCAGGGGAAAGATTTGTGACAATGTTAAAGTAAATTGAGATTTAAAGATATTGGAATTTTACGGTACTTTCAGGTTAGTTTGCTTGTAAGCATAAGTAGCTAATATTCAATCCTTCTTAAAGATATATTTTTGAATTTCTACTAGCCTTTCTCTGCTCCCGTCGATCGCAAAATTCTGCAATATTTTAAATATTGGCAAACTTACATCTCTCCCTATAATAATTCATGCTATAATCCCAAATCTTTTATCACCCGCATTGCCGCATTATGCCCCGCCGCACCAATCACGGAACCAGCTGGATGGCAACCAGCACTCGCTGAATAAAGCCCTTGAATTGGTGTTATATAAGGCAACCGATCGGCAAACCCAAAACTATTATCAATATGATGAATATGTCCTCGCGTTAAACCAAAATGTTGCTCGATTTTTTGGGGATGCAAGGGAAACACTTCTTGCACCAAATCCGATGTACCGGGTGCAAAGCGATCGCAAATTTTCAACAAATGCTCAATATACCGATTTTCCTCATTTTCCCAACTCGTACCCTGCAACTCGTAGGGAACCCACTGCACGAACAAAGCCGAATTGTGATGACCGAAATTATCTTGCAAACTCGGATCTAAAGTCGTGTGAATATACCATTCGATCGCCGGAAAATCAGGCAACTTACCCGCCTGCACGTCCGCAAAAGCTTGCCGCAGTACCGCCATCACTTCCCCTTCTTCCGGCAACAAGTGAATCGTCGTACCGTACTGCCCCTTATCTTCTGGCAAACAAGTAAATTTCGGCAACCCTTTCAAACACAAATTAACCTTAAAAGTCGTGCCATCTTTGCGATAATTATCCAACTGCCGATCGTACTCCAATGGAAAATTTTCCATTCCCACTAAATCCCGCATCCGAAACGGATCGGCATTCACCACAATGCTAGTAGCCGATAACTCGGAACCATCCTGAAAAACGACACCTTTCGCTATCCCGTTTTCTACTAAAATTCGACTCACGCCTCGCCCGGTTTCAATTTTCGCCCCTGCTTTTCTCGCCGCATCAGCAAGGCAACTCGTCACCGTTCCCATTCCTCCTTTGACGATCATCCAAGTACCATCACTACCCGGTAGGCGACACATATTATGGATCAGAAAATTCATTCCCGTTCCGGGAGTATCCCAACTGCCGTTAAGTCCGGAAAAACCATCGGTTACCGCATACATTGCCTTAACTAAATCGCTTTTAAAATCAAATCTATCTAGATATTCCCCAACAGGTTTACGGCAAAGATTGATAAAAATTTCTCGCAACTCTTGCCTAACATATCGTTCGGCAGTGTCCTCAATAGATAATGGTTCTTGTAACCAAGTCGGTGCAATATCTTCGCGAATTTGAGCAATTTCATTTTGTAATGCTCGATCGGCTTTCCAATCAGCTTCCGAGAAAAAAGATTTAAACTGTCGTTCCATTTCATCGGTATCGGAACCGAACAGTAAATATCGGCGATCCGTAGTTGGTAAAAAGTAATGCGGATCGCGACGAATTAAAGGAATTTCGATATCTAAAATTTCGATCAGTTCCGGTGGCATTAATCCTAACAAATACGCACCCGTGGAGAGTCCCAAATTCGGCGCACTAGCAAACGGCTTTTCCGTGCGACAAGCACCCCCTATCACATTTTTTTCTTCCACTACCACCACGTCAAGCCCCTGACGCGCCAGCAATAGCGCCGCTACTAGTCCATTATGTCCTGCACCGATGATGAGAATGTCTGGCATGGTTAACTCCTGGGGAGATGGGGAGATGGGGAGATGGGGGCAATTTTTTACTTCATCCTTCCCTTAAAAGATAGCTAGAATAATAAGTTGGAGCAAAAACAGGACTGAGGTGAAGCAATCAAGCCTGAGTTACTGACATTGCACTCTGTAACACTCTGGATTGAATTATGCCTCTGCCTATTGTTGCTATTATCGGGCGCCCCAATGTGGGAAAATCAACTCTCGTCAATCGGTTAGCGGGGGTACAGGATGCGATCGTACACGATGAACCGGGAGTAACGCGCGATCGTACTTACCGTCCTGGCTACTGGCGCGATCGCGAATATACGATCGTCGATACTGGCGGTTTAGTATTCGACGACGAAAGCGAATTTTTGCCTTTAATTCGAGAACAAGCAATGGCAGCGCTGGTAGAATCCAGTGCAGCTATATTTGTAGTAGATGGACAAGCAGGCCCAACCGCAGCCGATGAAGAAATTGCTGAATGGTTACGCACTCAAACCGTACCAGTTTTATTAGCAGTTAATAAATGCGAATCTCCCGAACAAGGTATCATTCAAGCCGCCCAATTTTGGGAACTGGGATTAGGAGAACCTTATCCGATTTCTGCCATTCACGGTAGCGGAACTGGGGAACTACTCGATGATTTACTTCAACTCTTACCACCAGTAGAAGAAATCCCGGAAGAACCGGAAATTAAAGTTGCGATCGTCGGTCGTCCGAATGTCGGAAAATCCAGTTTATTAAACGCCTTTGTCGGAGAAAATCGCGCCATTGTCAGTCCGATTTCCGGGACTACTCGCGATGCGATCGATACTCTCGTCGAACGAGAAGGAAAACGATATCGCCTGATCGATACAGCCGGAATTCGTAAGAAGAAAAACGTCGAATATGGCCCTGAATTTTTCGGCATAAATCGCGCATTCAAAGCTATTCGCCGCGCTGATGTAGTTTTGCTAGTAATAGATGCCGTTGACGGAGTAACCGAACAAGACCAAAAACTAGCAGGCAGAATCGAAGAAGAAGGTCGTGCTTGTGTAATCGTAGTCAACAAATGGGATACCGTCGAAAAAGACTCTTACACCATTTACGATTACCAAGAACATTTGCAACAAAGAATGCACTTTGTAGAATGGGCAGAGAGCATTTTTGTCAGTGCTAAAACCGGACAAAGAGTGGAAAAAATCCTCGAATTTGTCAACGCTGCTGCTGAAGAACACAAACGCCGCGTATCGACTGCGGTAATTAACGAAGTGTTAGAAGAAGCCGTCAGATGGCACTCTCCTCCAGTTACTCGTCAAGGACGCCAAGGTAAAATTTACTACGGCACTCAAGTTAGCAGTGCGCCACCAACGATCGTACTGTTCGTCAACGATTCCGTGCGTTTCAATGATAATTATCGGCGATATATTGCCAGCCAATTCCGCAAACAATTAGGCTTTAAAGGTACGCCATTACGCTTGTTATGGCGCAGTAAAAAAGCACGAGAAATGGAAGCTGGTAGCCGAAACAAAGCAACTCGCGTTAAATAATCTGGAGAAGGAGTCAGGAGTCAGAATTCAGAAGTCAGAATATATCCTGATAAACTAAATAAATTCCGAGGATTTGAAAAGGAACCTTTACATAAATGAATTTAGGAACTTTTATCTTTCTCACTATTTATCATTCTGATTCCTGAATTCCGAATTCTTTTTGAGTCATTAGCGATTAATAACAAACTCTTGACAAATGACTAATGACTGTTGACGAATGACAAAGGACAAAAATGGATTTATTAAAATCATTACCTCTTGGACTTTACCTTGAAGAACCGATCACTTGGCTGCACAAACTCGATCCGCGAATCAAGTTAGCCTGGTTGATGAGCTTTTTATTTGCTCCCATTTTGGCAAATCCTGGGAGCAGAATTGGATTAGTTTTATTATTAATTGCTATCACTATTACCGCCAGAATTCCTTTGCGGGTATGGCGGCAGCAAATGGGTTGGTTATTGATACTTAGCGTGTTAGTTTTCTTTTTAACTGCCATTGCGCCTGATGGAATAGCAGTCAAAAATCAGCCACGATTACCATCAAATGAGGAAAATTTTGTCAACCCGCAATTAAAAGAACAGGGGAGCAGGGGAGCAGGGGAGCAGGGGAGTATTTCTAAGTCATCAACGCCTAACTTAAAAACGCAAACTTATAACTATATTGTATTTAAACAAGGGCCAATTAAAGTTAACCGCAGGTCTTTAGATTTAGCAGTTAGGGTGAGTACTTTGTTGTTTACTTTAATTTACAGCACTAACTTGTACCTGTTAACAACTGCACCAGAAGAAATTACAGCAGGTATAGAAAGTTTAATGCGACCTCTGCGAAAATTCAACTGGCCAGTTACGGAAATTGCACTTACTTTAACTTTATCTTTACGTTTTATTCCGTTAGTTTTAGAAGAAGTACAAAATTTAGTTCGATCGGTTTGGACAAGAGCGATCAATTGGAAAAAATTAGGTTTACGCAGAAGTCTTCGTTTGTGGTTGACAGTAGCGGAAAAACTATTGCAAAATTTGCTTTTACGAGCAGATCAAATTGCTAGCGCGATGAAAGTCAGAGGTTTTACAAGTCCTAACGAACATCGGGTGCAATGGCATCAATTACGTTTGAGAACAGGTGACTGGTTGGCGATGATAATTTTGGGTATATTCTGGGGTGTGCGCTTATTGTGGGGTAATGGGGAAGTTTAATGATTAAACCATTGCAACCTTGGTATTGGCGATCGCTTCCTTTAGAAGGTAAAACCGGATCGGAAGTATTCGCTGCCTTGTTTTTGAAACCAAACGCCATTGCAACTTTGCTAGAAAGTCCTACGCAAAAGGATGAAGATAAAACTAATTCATCCTTTAAAAATTCTCGATATTCGATCTGTGCTGGCGTTCCCCGGATTATCAACGAACAACCCCAACTTTGGACACCACCAATCGGAGAAATTCTCCCTTTTTTGCATCGCTTGCTTTCTCATCCTCTCCCCCTCCCTGATTCTCCCGGCGATCTTCCTTTTACTGGTGGTTGGTTGGGTTGGCTGGGTTACGATTTGGCTTGGGAAATCGAACGTTTACCTCAATATAAATCAGATCCTTTACCGTTTCCAGTCGCTTATTGGTACGAACCAGAATGTTTTGCTGTATTAGATAATTGGGAACAAACTTTATGGTTGGCTGTTACTAAACGGCATCAACTTGATTTATTGCAAAATAAGCTCGAGCAAGTAACTGATAAAAATACCGAAAATTCACCGTCTCGTCCTCTGACAAAACCGCATTTTTATACTAATCAAATAGAATACGAAGATATTGTGCGGCAAGCCAAAAAATATATTAAAGCGGGTGATATTTTTCAGGCTAATTTGTCTTTAAGGTTTGAAGCGCAAACAACGGCTGATAGTTGGGAAATTTATCGAAAATTGCAACAAATTAATCCTTCTCCTTTTGCTAGTTATTGGCAAACACCTTGGGGAAGTGCGATCAGTTGTTCGCCGGAAAGATTAGTTAAATTAGCACAAAATCAAGCGGAAACTAGACCGATCGCAGGTACGCGATCGCGATCGTCCGATCCTGACACGGATCGTCAACAAGAAGAAGACTTACTAGCCAATCGTAAAGAAAACGCCGAACATATCATGCTAGTAGACTTAGAGCGCAACGACTTAGGAAAAGTTTGCGAATGGGGTTCGGTGGTTGTCGATGAATTACTCGCGATCGAACGTTACAGCCACGTCATGCACTTAGTTAGCAATATTACTGGAACGCTGAGAAGCGATCGAAATGCGATCGACTTAATTCGCGCCTTATTTCCCGGCGGTACGATCACCGGATGTCCGAAAGTTCGCTGCATGGAAATCATCGAAGAACTAGAACCCGTCCGCCGCAATTTATTTTACGGCTCTTGCGGATACTTAGATTGGCGCGGACATCTAGACTTAAACATCTTCATCCGCACCTTATTATTTACATCATCATCCCCTAATAACACAGTTTGGGGTCAAGTAGGAGCCGGAATCGTAGCAGATAGCGACCCCGAAAAAGAATGGTACGAATCTCTCGCTAAAGCACAAGCACAACTAACCGCACTTTACTTAGCTTAAAACCCTATTCCACTAACAAGAAGGTGAAACTCTACATCTGCGTTTCATCTGTGTTCATCTGTGTTCATCTGTGTTTCATCTGTGGTAAAAATTTCATCCCCGAATTTTTCAAAAAAGTTTAGAAAAAATCAAACATTTACCATGATGAAATTATGTTGGGTTTCGTTATAACTCAACCCAACCTACATTTTATTATGGCTTCTGACTCCTGAATTCTGAATTCTGAATTCTGACTCCTAACTTCAACTTTTCACATCGCAAGCATACAAACAAGCATTTGGATCGCTATTTGCCACCATCAAACGAGAACTCATAAATCGATCCATCCATTTTTCCAAATACACCAGATTTGCTTGCTGTTCGGAAGGCTCGGTTGTACTCAAAGGATAAGGTGCCAAACCTAAAATTGCCGCCGTCGTCACGCAAAACATTGACTTTTGAAAACTGATGCAAATTTGGACTCGCAAATCATCTTCCCGACGACGATTCTGATTATAAAAATCGTGCAAATAATCCGGTACATAATGGCGCATATCCTGCATTAATTGAGTAGGAGGAATTCCAGCACCCCCAATTGGCAGCGGATCGGCATATAAAGCGCCATATTCAAATCTACTTTGATCTGGGGAAATTTGATGAGCTTGAGCATTAAAAGAAACCGTACCGGGGAAAGGCGTACCTCGAAAGAATACAGCTTCTACATAAGGTACTGCTGCGTCCATCAGGAAAGTTAAACCTGCTGATTTTGGCAGAATTTCATAATCTTTATCTCCCACTTTTACCGAGTAAACTAGTGGTGAATTAGCTGCCTCTACCAAACCTTGCAAAATATGGTCTACTACTTGAGGAATTGATTTAATTTCCCCCGCATCGTATTTATCGGACATAATCAGAAAAATAGGAGCCATTACCCGCCAAAATTGTCCGAGTACGCTGTAATAAACAAATAGGCGTACCTGCTCTAATAAAAATTCGGGAAACAGGCTATTGATGCCTTTAATCAAAAAGTTGTTTTTAATTTTGGCATTAATTACTGCGGTGGCTCTTTGTTTAAATTCATCACTATCTAAGTACGCATCAATACCACCGCCACCGTGCCACATCATCGTTCTCATGCAGTATTCGGCGTATTCGTAATTAATCCGATCGTGCCACCAATGGCGAAATAATTTACTAGGATTTATTTCACCGTTGAAGTATTTAAAAAAGGGAAAAAGTACTAAAAACTGATGGTCAGCTATGTAAAGAAGATTTTTATAATAAGCATCTAAAACCACTCCGTAGCTTTTCAGAATGCCGACCACTTCAATTAAATTTTCTGGTGTATCGGCAAGTAAGGCTTGGCCGGATTTCAACCGTTCGATATAAGGAGTTAAGACATGAGCGGGTTTGGTTTTTTTAGGTTTCGCTATTTGAGTAGTATTTTTCATTTGCCCTGATTCTGCACTGGTTTTTGATGTCATTTACGATTACCTCAATGTTTCAAAATTCAAATTTAAATAAATTAAAGCCAGAAATCAAAAGTCAAAAGTCAAGTATGAAGTTATTGGCAATTTTTACTTGATTCTTTTGACTTTTCCTTGCCCCACATCTAAAATTGGGAGATTTTAAAACTCACTTGTGGAGTATTAATTGTCATGGTGTTAGTGGTGATTTCACTCCAACGCACCATCCAATTTGGTTGCAATCCCAAGATGACGATTAGTACGGCTAAAACGACAGCCGGTGCGCGATCGCTCCACTGCACTTGTGGCAAATTCTCTACTACTTCCGACAACCGTCCGAAAAATACCCGGTTAACTAGTAGTAAGAAATACACTGATGTTAAGCCAGTACCTACCATACAAAGTAAAGTTTGAGTAGGAAAAACGGAAAAACTACCCCGAAATACCAAAAACTCGGAGATAAAGCCCACCATACCAGGCAATCCGGCACTAGCCATCACTCCTAACACCATTAAGCTACCAACTAAGGGTAAACCCCGTTCTGGATTGAGCAATCCCCGCAATACTTCTATATCGCGAGTACCAGTCTTTTTATATACAACGCCCACCAGTACGAACAGCAGTGCAGAAATCAAGCCGTGACTGATCATTTGAAATATAGATGCCACCAAGCTCAGGGGAGTAGCGGCGGCGCTGGCTAACAGGATGTAGCCCATGTGACCGACAGAACTGTAAGCCACCATTTTTTTCATATCTATTTGAGCGATCGCGTTAAGCGAACCGTACAGTACGCTTACCACCGCCCAAATCGCCAGCCAAGGTGCCCAAATAGACCAAGCTTGGGGAAACAAACCCAAACCGAACCTAAGTAAACCATAAGTCCCCAGCTTCAACAACACACCAGCCAAAAGTACGGAAATCGGCGTCGAAGCTTCTACGTGAGCATCTGGTAACCAAGTATGGAAAGGTACTAACGGAATTTTGATCCCAAAGCCAACGACGATCGCCCCTAACAGCCAAAATTGAGTTGCCAGAGGTAAACTATGATCGAGCAACGGTTCGTAGGAAAAGCTAGTAGAGCCAGACAGGAAAACCAACCCAAAGAACGCCGCTAAAATCAACAATCCCGAAATCGCCGTATAAATCAAAAACTTCATGGCTGCGTAGCCGCGCCGTTTTCCTCCCCAAATAGCAATCAACAGATAAAGGGGAATCAGTTCTAGTTCGTAAAACAAGAAAAACAGCAGAATATCTTGAGATACGAAAGCAGCTGCCACGCTGCCACTCAAGATTAATAACAAAGCATAATAAAATCGGGGACGCTGAATATTTTCATCGGTAACGTAGATGGCAATACAAGTCAAAAAACTATTTAAAATTAGTAACGGTAAAGATAAGCCATCCACCCCCAATTGATAAGTTAAACCTAAAGCATCTATCCAAGGTATAGATTCAGAAAATTGCTGATGAGGGTCTGCTATATTAAATTTACTCATCAGTATTAGCGACCAAATCAACAAACCGATCGCCACGATTGCGCTCGCTTGACGACTTGCTTTAGGCGTTAGATTTCCCGGCCAAAAAGCAACGATCGCTGCCATCGAAATTGGCACCCAAATCAAAACACTTAGCATTTATAAATCTGACTCCTTACTAAAGTTTGTACTGGGAAATGCCAGTCTCTCAAATCAAGGGAGGGCTAGGATCTATTAGCTAAATAATTGCTCAGTACAATTATTTTTGGCTTCTCTCTTCCTTTGCTCCTCCCTCTACCTAAAACTGCCAATTTAAAAGTGCTTTCAAAAAGGTTGGCTCGAAAAACCAACTCATCAAGAAACCTAAAACGCTAATGCCAACCAGAATGGTCACTACATAAAATTGAGATTGACCCGAAGCGCTATACTTCAATGTTTGACCGCCGAAAATAGCTGCTAACCCGAGTAAATTGACAAACCCATCCACCACGTAGCGATCGATCCAAGCATTAATTCGCGAAAGCAGATCGACGGCTAAAACCACTGTTAACCGATAAATGCGATCGATATAAAAGTCGTAACCCAACAAGTCTTGTAACAATCTCCAGGGAAGTAACCTAGACCTCGACCAAGCTTTGTGCAGGTAAACAGTTGCCCCGATGCCGCAACCAACTGCACCAGATGAAATCAACAGCATTACTGCTGGTAAATTTAAATACTCCCAATCTGGCAGCAGTGACAACCGCAGCATCATAAAAGGCACCAACAGAGTAACTATTATCAAACTCACCATTGGCACGGCCATTGGCCAAGGAACCTCTGGGGCGCGGCGAGTCTTCGGCTGAGGTTTTCCCCAAAAAACCAGACGAAATACGCGAGTTAAATTTAAAGCCGTTAAGCAGTTGACTAACAACAGAACTACAACGAGCCAAGGATCGCTGATCCAAAATACATTTATACCTTGGCGGAAAGCCCAAAATCCTCCTAAAGGCAATAATCCCACCAAACCAGCGCTACCAACCACAAAAGCAGTAGTAGTAGCGGGCATTTTCGACCACAAACCACCCATTTCAGTCAAGTTTTGGTTATTCGTAGTCATGATGATCCCACCAGCGCTCATGAATAGTAGCGCTTTGGCGATCGCGTGAGCAAACAGCAACAACAAAGCAAAACCCGTCCACTGCTGTCCTACCGCAATAAATACCAACCCTAAATAAGCACTGGTGGAATGAGATAAAGCTCGCTTAATATCGATTTGCGCGATCGCCACCAAAGAAGCACCGATCGCAGTTACCGTCCCAATTACCACCAAAGTATTTAAAGCCAGCGGCGAAAGATTCAACACAGGCTGAAGTTTAATCAGCACGTAAGCACCAGCCGCCACCACCACCGAATTCCGCAAAATCGAAGCCGGGTTTGGCCCTTCCATCGCTTCATCCAGCCACAAATGCAAAGGAAATTGAGCGCATTTCCCCGTTGGCCCAGCAATTAACGCCAAAGCTAACAAATTCGCGGCTGTCGGTGATAAATGAACCGTATCCGCCCAATCATACAAGTCTCGAAAATTCAAACTTCCTGCTAGATAAGCCAGCGCCACTACCCCCATCAGCAGCAACACGTCCCCTACCCGCTTAGTCAAAAAGGCATCTCGCGCCGCCGTCACCACCAATGGTTGAGCGTACCAAAACCCCACCAGCAAATAAGTAGAAAGCGTGAGCATTTCCAGCAGTGCATAACTCAAGAATAAAGAATTACTGATCGCCAACCCGCTTATTGCTCCCTCAAAAAATCCCATCAGAGCAAAAAAGCGTGCTAAAGCCCAGTCCTTTTCCAGGTATCCCAAGGCAAACAACTGCGCCAGCAAACTCATCCCCGTTACCAACTCCATCGACCCCACGCTGACCGATGAAATTTCCAAAGCAAAGGATAAATCTAAATCAGCTACCTTGAGCCAGTGAAATATTAGCTCAAACGGCTCTCTATTCCAGGTCAGGCGAAAAATTAACCCTCCATGTAAAAATGCCAAAACCGTCATCAACAGATTAAAATAAGCAGCTGGCCTTGGCCCTGTTCTGCGGATCGCCCCCGTTGACCAAGGTAGAGTCAAAATCGCCCCAATTAAGCCATATACAGGCACCCACCAACTCGTTTCTAGCAGGAACTGAGTCATCGACAACTTCCTTGATAAATTACATCAATCTGACAAACCTCCTTTAACCCAGACCATGTTGGCGGTTAATAAAGGAAGTTCTTAAAAAAAAACCAGGATAACTTTTGTATATGATTGATTTTTATTTATATTAACCCTATAAAGCTGTCTATACCAAAGCTTTTAGCCGTAAAAACCCTAATGAATACTCTAAGTTTTTCTTATATAAATTGCGCTACGTCTCGGTATCTTTTCTGGCAGAACCGAGATTTATTATTTTGAAGGAGAAATTTACCAACAGATGGTTAATTGGGAATCAAAAGATGAAATTTGCATTTATTCTCGCTGCTGAGAGTAAAATATTTTCTGATTCCTCAATTTAAGTGACCAACCTTTAAGCCACCTTGCTATAAGCTGGCCTAAAGTCAAAGTAATAAAAAAATTATAAAACATTTCGGATTCGCCAGATATTTTTACAAAATTAAATTATTGTTAAGTTATTTTAATAGTATTTATTTAAAATCATCATTGTAATTAATATTGTCAAGGAACCCACGGTTCTCTATTCTTAAATTTGGGGATGCTAACGGCTTTTTCTAAATCAAGCAAATGGGCATTTCCGTCAATTTTTACAGTAAAAGTACTCATTAGTACGTTTACTTACGCTCATCCGGTAGGAGAATCAACAATGCCAATTGCTGTGGGAATGATTGAAACCAAAGGGTTTCCGGCTGTTGTGGAAGCAGCAGATGCGATGGTAAAAGCAGCCCGGGTCACCCTGGTCGGATATGAAAAAATCGGAAGCGCTCGGGTAACGGTGATTGTACGAGGAGACGTTTCGGAAGTACAAGCTTCTGTCTCGGCAGGAATAGAAGCAGCCAAGCGGGTCAATGGAGGAGAAGTTTTATCAACTCACATCATTGCCCGTCCTCATGAGAACCTAGAATACGTACTGCCCATTCGCTATACAGAAGCGGTCGAACAGTTCCGTACTTAACCTCGCAAGACCATTACCGTCGTGCGTTGTAAATAAAGTATTCACTTCAGTCCAATAATTTAGAAACGAAAATCAAGGATTAAAACAATGGCAATTGCAGTTGGCATGATCGAAACACTAGGTTTTCCCGCAGTCGTAGAAGCAGCAGATGCGATGGTAAAAGCTGCTCGCGTTACCCTAGTCGGATATGAAAAAATCGGTAGCGGTCGCGTCACCGTAATCGTTCGGGGAGATGTTTCCGAAGTACAAGCTTCCGTAGCGGCAGGAATTGATTCCGTTAAGCGAGTCAACGGCGGTCAAGTCCTCTCCACTCACATCATTGCTCGTCCTCACGAAAACTTGGAATACGTGCTGCCCATTCGCTACACCGAAGAAGTGCAACAATTTCGCGATAGCGTAAGCGGTATTCGTCCATATAACAGACCTTAATAATGCAAATTGCCAAAGTTCGCGGCACTGTCGTCAGTACCCACAAAGAACCCAGTCTCAGAGGAGCCAAACTACTCCTAGTACAATATATAAATGAGGAAGGAAACCTGCTGCCCAAATATGAAGTGGCAGCAGATAACGTGGGTGCTGGAGTAGACGAGTGGGTACTCGTTACCCGTGGAAGTGCCGCCCGTCAAATTCCCGGCAATGAAATAAGACCGCTCGATGCTTTAGTAGTGGCAATTATTGACACCGTAAGTATTGACAATCGCCAGCTTTACAGCAAAAAAGACCAAGACCGCTAATAGGTCATTGGTCATTAGTCATTAATCATCAGTCATTCACATATGACTTTTGAGGGATGATAACTAAGCAAATTACAGACAACTAACAAAAAAACTGACGTTTCGTTCAGTTAAGAGGAATTGGCTTTATGGTAGTCCGCAGCGCTGCTGCCCCTCCGACCCCTTGGTCGAGTAGTTTGGCCGTACCGAAAATCGATCCAACAGCATTTGTGCATTCCTTTTCACGAATCATAGGTGATGTTCGGGTCGGAGCAAATGTTTTAGTTGCTCCCGGCACTTCGATTCGGGCAGATGAAGGATCTCCCTTCTACATCGGCGAAAGTACGAACGTCCAAGATGGGGTAGTCATTCATGGTTTAGAGCAAGGTCGGGTAGTGGGAGATGATGGGGATTCCTACTCCGTCTGGATTGGAGAAAATACCTCTATTACCCACATGGCTTTAATTCACGGCCCTGCTTACGTGGGAAATAGTTGCTTTATTGGCTTTCGCTCTACAGTATTCAATGCCCGCGTAGGTGATGGCTGTATCGTGATGATGCACGTCCTGATCCAGGATGTGGAAATTCCCCCAGGAAAATATATTCCTTCCGGGTCGATCATCACCAACCAGCAACAAGCTGACCGCTTGCCAGATGTGAGCGAATCAGATAAAGAATTTGCCAACCACATCATCCACATCAATGATGCCTTGCGGAGTGGCTATCGCTGCGCTGAAGACATTGCCTGCATAACGCCAATCCGCGATGAATTACAACCTAGCCATAGTAACGGCTCTAAAAATCTTAATGGTGAAGTGAAAGGTATGCGTTTAAGTCCAGAAGTCAGCGAACAAGTCCGCCAGATGCTGGCACAAGGCTATCGGATCAGCACGGAACACGCAGATGAGCGGCGCTTCCGCACTAGCTCTTGGCAAAGCGGCCCGACGATCCAAGCGACTAGTCAATCGCAAGTAGTTTCTGCTTTAGAAGCTTATTTGGATGAGTTCGCTGGGGAATACGTGCGTTTAATTGGTATTGACCCGAAAGCCAAGCGGCGCGTGCTGGAAATGATTATCCAACGTCCCGGCGGTCAAGCTCCCCAACCGACGAAAGTTGCTTCGATTAAATCTAGCTCGAATGGTGGCAGTTCTGTCAGTAGCGGTCAGTTGAGTGGGGAAACGATCGAACAAATCCGCTCTCTGTTAGCTCAAGGTTATCGCATCGGTACGGAACACGCAGACCAACGTCGCTTCCGCACTAGTTCTTGGCAAACTTGTTCCCCCATCGATAGCAACCAAGTTTCTGAAGTAGTGAAAGCCCTGGAAGATTGTATCGATAGTCATACTGGAGAATACGTTCGCATGATCGGTATCGATCCGAAAGCCAAGCGGCGCGTATTGGAGCAACTGATCCAACGTCCTGATGGAAATGTGGCTCAAATGTCTAAGCCTGCGGCAGTGGCGGCAACATCCACGTCTCGAACCCCTCAAAGCAACGGCTACAGTCAGTCGGCAGCGTCTAACACTCGCTTGAATTCAGACGTGCAAGAACAAGTGCGTTCTTTGCTGTCTCAAGGATACCGCATCGGTATGGAACACGCAGATGCCCGTCGCTTCCGCACTGGTTCTTGGCAAACTTGTGCGCCGATATCTTCTAGTAATGCTTCCGAAGTGTTTGCTGCTTTGGAAGGCTGTATCAACGAACACGCCGGAGAGTACGTTCGTTTGATCGGGATCGACCCCAAAGCCAAACGCCGGGTTCTCGAGCAAATCATTCAACAACCAGCCGCTCGTTAAATAGGGGAAAGGGAAAGAGAAGGGGAAAGAGAAAGAGAAAGGGGAAGGGAAAAATATTAGTAAACAAATATTCTTTTTTTCACCCCATCCCCCATCTCCCACTCACCCCTTACACCCTACTCCTCAGTATGAGGTGATAAATTTCATGCAATTGCCGCCACTGCAACTTAGTAGCGACTTTCAGTTTTTCGTGAGTGGCGATGTCACCATCGATCCAAGTGCAACGATCGCATCGGGAGTTGTAATTACAGCAGATACCAACAGCCGCATCATAATTGGTGCTGGAGTTTGTATCGGTATGGGTTCAATTCTTGAAGTTAGAGAAGGCACTTTAGAAATTGAGGCTGGAGTCATTTTGGGTACGAACGTGCTGGTGTTCGGCCAAGGTAAAATTGGGGCAAATACCTGTATTGGTTCAGCTACCACAATTTTTCAGAGTTCGATCGAGGCAAAGCAAGTAGTACCCCCAGGTTCTTTAATCGGAGACCGAAGCCGTCGCGTTCCAGAAACACCTGCCCCGAAAACAGTCGATCGGTCTAAGTCAGCTACCGCTTCCGGAAAAAATCAAACAGCGATGCCGACGATTCGGATTCTGCCCTACACTAGCAAGACCCAGGAGAAATCTATCCCAGCGAATGATCGACCTGTTTCTACTCCCAAACCGAACCCTCCTACTTCCGCCCCACCCCCACAACCAGCTAGCGAACCTCCTGTTAACTTAAATCAGCCCGAGTCTTTGGAGGATAATCCCGTCCAATTTTACGGACAAGTTCATCTGAATCGTCTTTTACTGACCCTTTTTCCCCATAATCAAACCTTAAAGCGGCCACACCAAGACGGGAATGCTGATTAGTTGTTAGGTTTTAGGTGTTAGTTCTCAGAACTTCTAACAATTAACAACTAACTACTAACAACTAAATGGAGGTTTTATATGCAATTACAACCGTCTAGGGGACAAAGAGATTTTACAGACACTGCTTTAGGTTTGGTATCTACTTCCAGTTTTCCCGCGATCGTGGGATGTGCTGATATGATGCTCAAGTCGGCTGGGGTGGCTTTAGTTGGGTATGAGAAAATTGGTAGCGGCCATTGTACGGCGATCGTGCGAGGTAATATTTCAGATGTTCGTTTAGCTGTGGAAGCTGGCGCTCAAACTGCCAAACAGTTTGGCCAATTACTGTCCACTTTAGTGATTCCCAGACCCTTACCTAACTTGGAAGCCGTACTTCCCATCGGCACTCGCTTGGCTCAGTTAGCTGAAAGTGGGGGCCACAGCCGCTTGAGCAATTTAGCGATCGGTCTTTTGGAAACGCGAGGATTTCCTGCAATGGTAGGAGCTTGCGACGCTATGCTCAAGGCAGCAGAAGTGTATCTGTCGTCTTACGAAACGATCGGGGCCGGTCTGTGTACCGCGATCGTTCGAGGTGCTGTGGCAGACGTAGCTGTCGCTGTAGAAGCGGGAATGTACGAAGCCGAACGGATTGGGGAATTAAATGCCGTAATGGTGATTCCCAGACCGTTAGATGACTTAGAGCAAACTCTGCCAGTCGCTAGCTGTTGGGTTGAAAAGCCTCAGCCTCTACAATTGCCTGTCACTATTAAAGAAGTGGAAAAAGAAATTGTTAAATTGCCCGATTTGGCGAAGTTACCAGTCCCGATCGAGCAAGAGTGAAGAAGTCATAAGTCAGAATTGAGGAGTCATCAATTCCTCTTTTTCCGTTTCCCACCTGTAAATTGTCAATAAATGATGAAAAAGCGTTGCACGTCTAAAGACAGGATCTTACTGGAGGGTGTTTCCCGCGATCGCCATCGGGAATACAGGCAATCTACAGGTTGCTGATGGAAGCTAGACCATCCAGCGATTCATGGCTAAGAAAGTGCAACGCTATGTGGAAGATGTCTTACGCTCTTGCCGGTGAAATCATCATAGCCCGAACTTCACATAAATAAAAGTCATTATTATCAATAGTTATAATAGATTTTACTCTATGAATAAATTCGTTCGTTTAACTCGAGTTGCTAATTAGATGAACTAGGGTGCTTTACTAACGATAAAATTAGTGATGGTTCCAAATTAGGGGATTTGACGCCCTCTACCGCCTGAAAAATCCGCCAAACTTCATCACTAGCAATTTGTGTTAATTTAGTGCGGTCGGTTACCGGGATTTACCTCTAGGGATCGCGTGAGAGCCAACTACCTTGGTAGAAAGAGAAAGAGAACACTAAACTTAGTTTAGTTACGTTTACGTCAGTTTTTCGGAGCAGATTGTCTTTTGAAGCACACTACTCTTCATCAGTTAAAAGTATTTGAAGCTGCTGCTCGTCATGGTAGCTTTACTCGCGCCGCCGAGGAGCTTTTTTTAACCCAACCCACAGTTTCCATGCAAGTTAAGCAATTATCCAAGGCGGTTGGGTTACCTCTATTCGAGCAAGTAGGCAAACGCTTATATCTTACACAAGCAGGTCAAGAACTACTAGCTACTTGTCGAGATATTTTCGACAGGCTGGCTAAGTTTGAAATGAGTATAGCAGACCTGAAAGGAGTAAAGGCCGGACAGTTAAAGCTAGCAGTGATTACTACCGCTAAATATGTGGTCCCCCGTTTGTTAGGCCCATTTTGCCAGCGCTATCCGGGAATTGATGTATCCTTGCAAGTAACCAACCACGAAATTATTTTAGAAAGATTTTGGCAAAATTTGGACGACCTTTATATTCTGAGTCAATCACCAGATAATTCAGATGTGGTGATGCACCCGTTTTTGGATAATCCTTTAGTAGTGTTAGCCCCCAGAAATCATCCCCTAGCTGGAGAAAAAAATATTTCCTTAGAAAAGCTGGAAGGCGAACCTTTTATCATGCGGGAACCCGGTTCGGGTACTCGCCAAGCCGTACAAAAATTATTCGATAAGCATGGCATTACCGTAAAAGTAAAGCTGGAGTTGGGTAGTAACGAGGCGATCAAGCAAGCGATCGCAGGTGGCTTGGGAATTTCCGTTTTATCTAGTCACACTTTAGCTTTGGAAGGACAAAATAGCCAGATTACTATTTTAGATGTAGAAGGTTTTCCGATCGAAAGATATTGGTATGTAGTTTATCCTTCTGGGAAACAACTGTCTGTAGTTGCTCGTACCTTTTTTGATTATCTTCTCAATGAAGGAAGACAGGTTTTAGAACAAACAACTACTCTTCATCTAGGTAAATAATAATTCTGGTTTTTGTAGAGCAATAATTAGCCATTCACGAGTCAAGCTTTTCGGCTTCAAATTTAGCATAAGCTTCATTAATTACCTGCATAATATCTTTAGCATTAGCAGCAGGATTGATGTCTGGATGGTATTGTTTGATCAATCGACGGTAAGCTAGTTTAACTTCCTGATGACTGGCTAATTCGTTCACACCTAAAACTTCCCACCATTGTCCGGATAAAAGAGGAAGAGTGGTAGATTTGCGAGTAGGAGAAGATTGACGCCAGATTTTGATAGTACTAAGTTTACTGCCACTGATCAGCGTATTTCCATCAGGGCTAAAAACCACCGGGTGCCGTCCGGAAAGAGTATCTGAAAGTTCGGCTTTACGGAGATGCCAAATTTTTACTTCATCCTTACTACCGCTGACAATACTTTCTCCATCAGGACTGAAAGAAATCGACCAAACTGCACTAGAATGTCCGGTCAAAGTATAGAGTAATTTTCCTGTATTGAGATGCCACAACTTAATGGTGGTGTCTGCACTACCGCTAGCGAGGATTTTGCCATTCGGAGCGATCGCAACTGATGTTACCCAACCGGAATGTCCGCTAAGAATAAGCGGTTCTTTCCAACTATCTAAATGCCAAATCCTAATAGTTTTATCAGTACTACCGCTAGCGAGGATTTTGCCATCCGGAGCGATCGCAATAGCCCAAACAGCTTCAGAATGTCCTTTTAAGGTACGGGTTACTACCCATCTAGGTAAGTGCCATATTTCGATCGTTTTGTCAGCACTAGCACTAGCGAGAATTTCACCATTAGGCGTGAAAGCAATAGAAAAAATATAGCCGAAATGACTCTCAGAAGAAGTCGAGTCTCTAAACAGGCTACGCATTGCTTTTGTATCTAAATCCCAAGTAGTAATTTTCCGATCTAAGCCGCCACTAACCAACATTTTTCCATCAGGACTAAAGTTAACTGAAAAAACCGCTTTTAACAGCCCATAAAAAGTAAAAATATGTTTTCCTGTTTTCAAGTCCCACAGGCTAACTGTTTTGTCATCGCTTCCGCTGGCAATGATGCTACTTTGAGGGTTAATCGCGATCGAATTAACTGCGGCTGAGTGTCCTTTCAGTGTATGTACGCATTTCCAAGTTACGGGCGTCCGATCGTTCATAAAAGAGGAATCAGAAAAATATTTTTATTGTTAATAAAATAATTTAATATTTTACCTCATTTTAGAAAATTAAAAATTTTTCTCGATCAGTTCGCGAGCCGCACGATCGTCTAATGCTTTGGCAAATAAGTATCCTTGACCGTATTCACAATTTAAGCCAATTAAAAGCGTTAATTGTTCGGGATTTTCCACTCCTTCTGCTACTACGTTCATCCCTAAGTTATGAGCTAGATTTACAATCACGCGCACGATTTCTAAATTTTCATTATCTATCCTCATATTGCTGACAAATGAGCGGTCGATTTTCAAGGTATCAAGTGGAAATCGATGTAGGTAGCTGAGTGACGAATAACCAGTGCCAAAATCATCTATACATAACTGAATTTTTCTTTCTTTGAGTTCTGATAAAATCCCCACCACTGATTCGGTATTGCTCATAATTGTACTTTCGGTGATTTCCAATTTTAAAGTATTGGGAGTCAGCCAAATTTGTTGGAGAATGTCATCAATTTGAGCTAATAAGTTGGTTTCCATTAACTGAATCGGTGAAAGATTGACGCTCATAGTTAAATTTGGATTAAATTCTCGTTGCCAAATTCGCAATTGACGACAAGCCGATCGTAATACCAATTGTCCGATCGGTACAATTAATCTAGTTTCTTCCGCGACGGGGATAAATTCCGAGGGAGAAACTAATCCCCGCGTGGGATGTATCCAGCGTACCAAAGCTTCAAAACCAATGATTTTGCCAGTTTTTATGCAAACAATTGGTTGGTATTTTAATTCAAATTCTTCGCGTTCGATCGCTTTTCGCAAATCCGTATCTATTTGCAATCTAGCTAAAGCCTGAGCGTGCATGGTAGGCTCGAAAACGATCGGGTAGCCAGACTTTTTTGCTTCGTGCATTGCCGTATCAGCAGCACGTAAAAAATCTTCTGGACGTTGATAACCTAAAGTAAATAAACTCATTCCTACGGCAATACCGATGCTGCTACTACAAAATATTTCATGTCCATCCAGGTTAAAAGGCAAAGTCATTTGCTGATAAATACGATCGGCAATACTTTTGGCAATGTTAGCATCTGGAATATTTGTTAGTAAAATAGCAAACTCGTTTTTACCCAAATAAGCAACTTTATCTGTCGGACGCAAACAAGCTTCTATTTGACGAGTCGTAGCGATCAAAAGTTTATCGGCAATTAAATGACCCAAGCTAGATTTAACTATCTCGAAACGGTCTAGATTTAGGAAAAGAACGGCAAAATTAAATGGTGAATTAAATTCATAATACTTTTCTGGCAATTCCATTTGCAACAATTGCTCTAGATGTTCTAAGAACCAAGCTCGATTTGGTAATCCGGTTAGAGAATCGTAAAAAGCATAGCGCAATCTTTCTTCCTGCGCTTGTCTGCGTTCGGTAATATCTTGAACCATTAAAAGATGTCCGAATACCGTACCATCTTCTTCTTTTAAAGGGGTATTGCGCCATTCACAAAGAATTACATTGTCATTTTTTGTGAGGTTTTCGTTGATACTATTGGCGGCCATATCTCCTTGGCTGAGCCGTTTCAAAATGTTGTTCATTTGGAATTTTCCAGATTCGGGAACGAGTACGGATAAATGTTTACCTAACATTTCTTGTTTGGTGAAACCAAAGATGGTTTCTGCGGCTGGATTCCAATCTAAAAAGCAAAACTTTGGATCGGTTAAAATACACCCGATCGGCATTCGTTGTATCTGTAATTGACGTAATTTTTCTAGTTGTTGAGTTTGTTCGTATAACCGAACATTAGTAATTGCCATCGCGACTCTTTCGGCGAAAATTTGTAATAAATGAATTTCGCGATCGTTATAAGGATGAACGGAGATCCAACCTAAATGAATAACACCGATACAGCGATCGTTATGTTTAATAGGTACTCCCAAAATAGTGCGAATTCTTAATTGAATAATAAAATTTAAAGTAACTGGATGTAATTTTTCGATAGAAGGTTTCCTAATCGGATATTCTACATAAAATGGTTCTACCGTTGCGGCGATTTTACCTGCAAAACCTTGCCCTACTTTCATTTGATATTCTAAGCGAACTTCCTCGCTAACTCCTATACCAGCAGCGTAGTTGAGACAGTCATCTTCTAATAGTAAAACTACTGCTGTATCTGCTCCTAATGCTCCTACTATTTGTTTGAGCAGCATATTCAACAGTTGCTCTAAGTTTAAATGGCTGGTATTGTTAGTGCTTACTTCTGCCAAAGCAGCTAAAGCTTGAGTATCTTTTCTCAGTTGCTCTAAGAGTTGAAATCGCTCTTGTTCTGATTGTTTATAATCAGTAATATCCCTGGCAATAGAAATTAAACCCAAAACCGTACCTTGACTATCTTGATAAACGCTTTTACTGATGATAAAAGTACGGTTAACAGGCTGTTTAAATTTGTCTGAGATAACAACATTTTTTTCGTAAGTTTCTGTTTCAAAAGTAATTAAAACTCTTCGGTCTATTTCTCGGATCGTTTGTGCTGCTTCAGGCGGAAACAATTGCCAATCATGCTTACCAATGATTTGAGCGATCGACTTTCCCAAGAATCTAGCCGCTGGACTATTTACTTTCAAATAGCGTCCTTCGATATTTTTAACAAAAACGGCATCTGCCATTCCTTCTATGACAGCGTGTAAGATTCTATTGCTTTCTTCTGGTAATACTTTTTCTTTTTCCTTTTCTTCTGCTTCTTCCAAAGATTTGGAAATATCTCGAACGGTGCCTTGATAATACAACAAAACTCCCTGTGAATTGCGAACCGCACGCACGTTCTCTATAGTCCATATGATGCTGCCATCTTGACGATAAACCTCAAATTCTACAGATGAAACGCTGCTAACTTCTTGCAATTTTTGAATAAGTTGTCTGCGTTTACGGGGTTCTACATCTAATTTTTGCCATGTGAGATCGGTGATGAGTTCCCTGGCGTTTGAGTAACCATAGATATTTGCTAAGGCAGCATTTGCATGAATATAACTTCCATTTGGTAAGACTTGATAGATGCCTTCGATAATATTATCGAGCGTGTTATAATATTCTTGCTCGATCGCGTAGTACTGACTCCTAATCCGAGCCGTAGAAAAATAGAGTAGCCAAGCGCTAGTAAATATAAAAGCCCAACCTTTGACAACTTGTAAGTAAGTTAATAAATTTTTTTCATTGACGAGCAGATTTAATAAACTATCCGAACATAAAATCCATAAACCGCCCAAAAAGGCATAAAGAAATATGACTTTACGAGAGAGGGGATATACCGAAAATTTTCTGTTTTTCATAATCGAGCGGTAATTATTCATTGACGATCGCTCATTAATTATTGGCCCAAAAAATAACCTACTACTAATGAGGATTGATTAATTTAGGAACTTTCTTTTAAGGTTAAAGCTTATTGAGATGGGCAACCATGCTCTATTACACAGAAATAATCTTTTTGGAAAAAATCTTAGAATGATTAAGGAGGAAAATGACTATGCCCCCAATTATCTTAATTATTTTGCTGGTAACTGGCGGTTTGTTGTTTACTGACGTTTTAGTAACTATTCCCCTAGAGACGATCCGGAATTTTAATCTGCCCGGTTGGATGAGTTTGTTCGCGATCGCGCTTTTGCTTTTTTGGTGCTTTGGAGAGTAAGTAATACTTCACTTAAGGATTGTCAGTTTTACTATTCACGGTAGGGGGACTTGAGGGGTTCTCTAGCGGGGAAAGATTAGCGACGCTCAAACAAGTAAGTTGGTAAAACAAAGAGAGGGAAAGGGAGGGAAAGGAAAAAAACGATCGAGCATAAAGTAAAAAATTTTCCCAGCCTCACCCTGTCACCATCTCCCCCTACCTTCCTCTACTCTTTTTTTTCCTTCTCCCTCGCCGTTTTTTTTCAGATTCCGGATCGATTAGGTGTAGTGGTGGACTCTGGTACGAGAAATCCTCTAAAACTAAAGTGCGATAATGGCTGGCAGACTTCCTTTCACTTCTCGTACCCCTCAGCGCGTAGTAGAAAAATCAGGTTGGGTAGACAAAAGTCGGCTACGAAATATTGCCCAACCAACAAACCGAAATCAAAAGGCGATCGCTCTGATGCTAATAGTCACTTCTTTTATGAGCGTTTGCCTCGGTCGCATGGCACAACTGCAACTCGTACAAGGAGAATACCATCGCGAAAAAGCAGAAAGCAATCGGGTGCGCTTAATTCCCGTTGCGTCCGAGAGAGGTAATATCGTCGATCGCAAAGGCAAAATGATTACCGCCAGTCGTCTCACGCGATCGGTATATTTATGGCCCAGAGAACAGTCGCCAACTCGCTGGGAAGAGACAGCAACTCGATTGAGTAAGATATTAGATATTTCCAAACCAGAAATATTAGAAAAATTAAGCAAAGTAGGGTATCGCTCGGCAATGCCCGTTAAAATCAGTCAAAATCTTACAGCAGAAGCTTTTATTGCATTAGAAGAACAATTTGCTCAGTTTCCCGGCGTAGAAATTCGATCGGAATCCAGCCGTTACTATCCAAATGGAAACATGGCTGCCCATTTGTTGGGATATATCAGCGAAGCAGATGCTAAAGACATGAAAAAGAACCCAGAGTTTCCGATGGGGATGATCGTGGGCAAAATGGGTATAGAACGCATTGCCGACGAACAATTGCGAGGAGTTTGGGGCAGTCGTTTAATTGAAGTAGATGCCAAAGGAAGAGAACTAAGAGAATTAGGAGTACGTACTCCCGTACCAGGTTCTCCCGTACAGCTGACGCTGGATTTGGACTTACAAAAAACTGCCGAAAAAGCTTTAGATAATCGCCGAGGCGCGGTAGTGGTGATGGACGTGAAAACCGGGGCAGTACTGGCGCTAGCTAGCGGGCCAAGTTTCGACCCCAATCTGTTTACCCGCAAAATGACCAAAGCCGAGTGGCAAAGTCTGCAAGAGAAAGATAAGCCATTTTTGAATCGCGCTTTGCAAGGTTATCCACCCGGTAGTACTTTCAAAATCGTCACGGCGGCAGCGGCGATGCAGTCGGGTAAGTTTTCCCCCAATTCCAAGGTAGCAACTTCTGGTTCTATCTCGGTGGGTGGTTTTCGGTTTCGCGAACATGGGGGTAGCGGTTATGGCACGATTGGTTTCCCTGATGCCTTTGCTTATAGCAGCAACACCTTTTTCTATCAAGTTGGTATGAAAACTGGCCCAGAAGAGATCTCCAAATGGGGTCATAAGTTGGGAATTGGAGAATTGACTAATTTGGGATTAGCTGGGGGAAGTCACGGAATGATTCCCACTCCTACCGAGAAAAAGAAACTGTTTAACCAGCCTTGGTATATTGGGGATACGGTAACGATGGCGATCGGTCAAGGTTTGGTGTTGGTCACTCCATTAGAGATGTCGGTGATGGTATCTGCTATAGCTAATGGTGGATATCGAGTTAAGCCCCATCTGTTCGTCGCGCAAACCAAAACTGACGAAACTAAACCACAACCAACTGGTTTAGCACCAGAAACCATTAAAACTATTCAAAATGGATTAATTTCCGTAGTGCAGAAAGGTACGGCTAAACGCTTGAACGACGGTTCCATTCCTCTGACTGCTGGTAAAACCGGTACGGCAGAAGTGCCAGGAGGTGCAGATAATGCCCTATATGTTGGTTATGGCCCAGTAAATAATCCCCAAATTGCCATAGCAGTAGTAGTAGAAAATGGTGGATACGGCGCGGTTTCTGCGGTACCGATCGCCCATGAAATCTACAAAACATATTTTAACAAAGACGCTAAACCATCGAATCAACCAACTCAACCGTCGAATAAATAATTTAGATGTAAGTGATATCATGTGCTACCGAAAAAATCACTTTCCGATCGGCGTTTAAGAAGGGTCGATCTTTCTAGCCGATGCGCTACGCGCAGACTACGCCAACGGGAACGCTTCTACGATTTCCACAGATAATTTCTACAGGGGAATCAATATGACAAACTCCGTTCCTCGTCCGGGAACAGACGTGCAAGTTAACTTACCTCCGTGTTGTTTTTCCACAATTTGACGGGAAATCGATAACCCCATTCCAGTTCCCTTACCCACTGGTTTAGTAGTAAATAAATAATCAAAAATCCGCTCTTGCAATTCTTCGGTCATGCCCACTATCGGCAATCTTAATGGTAATGAAATGGCGAACGATCGCAATTTCAGTGGTAATGGCAATCTGATTGGGATTGTTTTGAATTTGTCGGTAACTTTTCCCTTGATTAGATTCTTCTAAAGCTTCAATGGCATTAGCCAGTAAATTCATAAATACTTGATATTGCTAATGTGGCTGATGCGATCGGTTCCCTCTTTCAGTAAATCTTGCGTATATTCAAATATGTGATTTAAATTGCTAGCAATAAAACCAACGGGATTATTATTTTCGTGATATAGCCATCAGCTTGGAAATAAGCCTTTGTTGGCAAGTGTTTCAGCAATTAAATTAAAGGTAAATTGATTGTATTAATTAATTTTATTTTTTGTAAATTATAACGAAAATTCTATTTCATAAGTCAGCTATATTTAATTTAGCTAGATTCATTCGGGGGGTCAATTATTGAATGTACAATGGATGGAAAGCGCGATCGCGCAAGCTTCAGTAAAAGCTAGCTATATAGTCAAAACCAATACAAATATAATTGCGGCCACAGAAAAGAAGAACTTGCTGGGACTGCTGGTAATTTGCCATAAAGTTTGTAACCAACTACACTAAAAACCCTTAAAGTTTTCATCAAGTTAGCGTAAATTCTGGTTATTTTAGGGCGCTATGGCTAGTAATAATGCTACAAATTAGTTTAGTACCGACAAGCACAGGAGAAATCTAGGCCGAGCGGTCACTACTCAGAACGATCGGCTGGTCTAAAACACATCCTTGATGGCCATAACCTAACCAAAGTGGTTATAACTCAAGCTATCAAAGGATTTCAGGCTAATAAATGCCAGTTGATAGACTGTCATTTTTAGATGGTAAGTTCTCGGGGTTAGGGTGCTACATTTTTGACTGAAAGTACTGTCTTGCTCAGAGGTGCTTGGGTAACGGTCGCTATTTTGCTGCGCTAGTAGTCTTTCTCTCCATACTTGTATAAATTTTCATATCTCTGAGGCGATCGCAATGCTTGAACTAAAGTATAATCAACCTCCTAAACTTGAAACTCAAACTGCTGTAGAGTCTCCTAAAGAAGGAAATGTGAAGCAAAGACTGGAAGACTTGCAACGAGCAGACCGCTCTTTATACAAAATGATCGGTATGGAAGTTTGGTCGATCGCCAAAACGATGGATGACCTTTACCCAGGCTTCTGGAATCAGTTTATGGCTAATCGTCAGATTGCCATGAAGAACTACCTAGAACAAAAGCAAACCCATCGTAATCCGTGATTGTCAACTCCGCTAAGCTATATTTAGCTTTAGCCAAATTTTTCCGGTGAGTAGATGTCTGGAAAATTTTTCACTCAACCCGTACCCCAAATCAGCGTAGAGGAACTAGCTAATCGTCTGGCTGTCGGTCAAGACGATTTACAATTAGTGGATGTGCGAGAACCGCAAGAAGTTGAGATCGCCAGCGTGGAAGGTTTCGATAATCTGCCATTGAGCGAATTCGCCCAATGGTCTGGAGATATTCAAAGCCGATTCGATCCCCACTCAGAGACACTAGTGATCTGCCATCACGGTATCCGCTCCGCCCAAATGTGCCAGTGGTTGATCGCACAAGGATTCACTAACGTCAAAAATGTTGCTGGCGGGATAGACGCTTATTCTTTGCAAGTCGATCCGACCATTCCTCGATATTAGTTCGATCGATTTTCGATGGAAGGCTTGAACCGACAGACAATCTGGTGTCCGGTTAAGGACCGGACAGCATATTTTGGGTATTTTTATCGGTTTTTTAAACTAAACAAGCGTAAAAATAGTTAAATAATTACTTCTTTAAAGCCTTAGTTTTCATATTGCCTTTTTTCTACTATTATTTGTAATTTAACGCAAAAATTATTAAACAAAATTTTATTATAACACGTTATCTCGGTAGCTATAGTCCACTCGGCTGTTGCACTTCGCACCCTAGAAGGTCTAATTTATTATGATAAATAAACCTTTTTATAACCACGTAAATCAATTCTGGCAATTTTTTTTACCGGGTTAAATTCAGCTAAGTGGTAAATCGTCATATTATGCAAATCCATCTTACAGATCGGCAACAACACATCCTTTGGGCAACGGTTCGCCACTACATCGCCACGGCAGAACCAGTGGGATCGAAAGCCTTGGGCGAAGAATACAATCTCAGCGTTAGCCCAGCCACCATTCGCAATGCGATGAACGTTTTAGAAAAAGCCGGCTTACTATATCAACCCCATACTTCCGCCGGAAGGATACCCTCTGACTCTGGTTACCGGATTTACGTTGACCAACTGATCACCCCTGACGAGGCTTTAGCACGCCAGGTAGAACAATTGCTGCAAGACAACCTGAATAAGAAAGGTTGGAGTTTGGAGGCGCTGCTGCAAGGGGCAGCGCAAATTCTGGCTACTTTGAGCGGGTATATCACCCTAATCACTATGCCCCAAACTCGCACAAATCAACTGCGGCATTTGCAACTGGTATCGATCGATCCCGGACAAGTAATGCTGATCGTAGTTACAGATGCCTATGAAACTCAGTCAGTTTTGATGGAATTACCACAGGCGGAAGACGGGACTCAACTGGATCGAGAAATTATCGATCGCGAATTGCAGATCCTTTCCAACTTTTTG
Organism: Leptolyngbyaceae cyanobacterium; assembly: GCA_036703985.1. Lineage (GTDB taxonomy): Bacteria > Cyanobacteriota > Cyanobacteriia > Cyanobacteriales > Aerosakkonemataceae > DATNQN01. The sequence goes on along the minus strand of DATNQN010000010.1, from coordinate 76,377 downwards.
AACAGCGAATTGCGAGGGCGATCGCTCTCCGAACTCGCCATCCTAGACTGGAATCACTTGGATCGAGAATTCCAAAAATATGCCAAATTCTTGAAAAATCTGCTTGCAGAAGTCATTATTCGCTCTCAGCCACCATCTAGTACCCAAATTCTGATTCGCGGTGTCGCAGAAGTGCTGCGTCAACCAGAATTTACCGAATTGCAACAAGTAAAAACTTTAATTCACTTGCTAGAAGAAGAACAAGACCAATTATGGCCGTTAATCTTTGAAGGCCCGGAATTTAACATCGCAAAGGGTACGCTCGGTCAAAATAATAAACGGGTGACAGTGCGAATTGGTGCGGAAAATCCTTTAGAACCGATCCGCACTTGTACTCTCATTTCTGCTACTTATCGACAAGGTGCCATGCCAGTGGGAAGTGTTGGTGTTTTGGGGCCAACGCGGATGGTCTATGAAAATGCGATCGCAGTTGTAGAAGCTGCCGCCGATTATCTTACCGAAGCTTTGAGTTAACTAACCATCACCTAATCCCTTCCGGCAAGGAAGCAGTACAAAAACAAAGGAAATAATCAAAATCAGCCGACTTGAGCGGAAACGAGGTCAAGTTCCTCTTGAAGGTAGGGCAAACCCTGAGTTTCAATGTAGATATTTCCCAACTTCAGAAAACTCTCTATGTGAAAAACATCGTGGTTTTCAGTTGGAACTACAACAGAAAGGTGCCTTACCAATGTTAGAAGTGGTAGCTTTATTAACAACAGGCTTCTGGTTATTCATGATTTACGATTGCGTTCAAAACGAGCGAGAAAGGAATACCTGGCTTTGGATTTTAATCCTACTCAATTTTCCTGGTGCCGTTATATACTTTTTGACAAGAAAGTTGCCCCGTATGGATGTCGCCGTTCCCAAATATTTTACTCGCTGGACGCGCAGCCGCGAACTGTGGATTGCAGAAGCAGATGCCAGGAATATTGGGAAAGCACATCAGTTTATCGTATTGGGAAATCTTCTTTGCGATATGGGAATGCTCGAACGAGCAGAAAATGCCTATCAAACTGCATTAGAAAAAGAACCAAACAATACCCAGGCTCTTTGGGGTGCTTCTTTCGTTGATATAGAGAATAAAAAATTTGACACTGCTAAACAATATTTAGAAAAACTCTTAAAATTAGAACCGGATTTTAAGTATGGTGATGGTTCTTTAGCTTATGCCAAAACCCTAGTAGCTTTGCAAGACTGGGAAACAGCTAAAACCCATTTAGAACAACACATCAAACGATGGAGCCATCCAGAAGCATCTATTATGATGGCAACAATTCACTCCCAAGAAGGTAACGCTCAAAAAGCTCGTCAATATCTTGAAAATATGCTAACAAGAATTAGAGGAGCTTCTTATTTTCACTACAAACGCAATCGCTATTGGGTGAATAAGGCAGAAAAATTGTTAAAAACTTTGCCGAAATAAACACAAGTTGAAGTATTCGCTGTTAACGGTCTGGATTATGGGTAGAAAATTGGCATTTTGGTTAATATGGATTGGTCTGGCTAGTTATGCTTTTCTGCTAGCACCCCCTAACCAACCCGATACGTTGACCTTAATTAAAAATCTTTCCATCGGCAATATTGAAGGAATCAATCCCATTATCGTTTCCCTGTTCTACGTCATGGGTATTTGGCCGATAATTTACAGTTGTTTGCTATTTATCGATGGCAAAGCACAAAAAATTCCGGCATGGCCGTTTGCAGTTTGCTCTTTTGGTGTAGGAGCATTTGCTATATTACCTTATCTAGCTTTGCGGGAAACAAATCAAGAATTTACTGGCGATAAAAATATCTTTCTTAAGATACTAGATTCTCGTTGGACTGGTATTCTAACCGCTTTAGCTACTATTGCTATAGCGAGCTATGGTTTGCTAGCGGGAGATTGGAATGATTTTATTCAACAGTGGCAAACTAATCGGTTTATTAACGTGATGAGTTTGGATTTCTGTATGCTTTTTTTGTTGTTTCCCACCCTACTGGGAGATGATATGGCACGGCGAGAAGTTAAAAATCCGCAAATTCTCCGGTTATTATCGCTAATTCCTTTATTTGGCGCTCTTCTTTACCTTTGTTTGCGCCCCAACTTACTAGAAAGTAATCAGAAAGTCGCGAAACAACCTGTTGCCGCTAATACGCCCTAAGAAATACGCTTGTAGTTCACATTCATACTTTACTTAAGGCAGAAGTACGCGATCGCATCTCTCATCTACCCTAAATAAGACTACCAGTATAATTAAAACCTTCAGCCAAAATGATGAGCAGAAAAACTGCCATATGGTCTTTATGGGTAGGATTTTTAGTATATATTCTTTTCTTAGCTCCCCCTGCTCAACCAAGTACCGTTAAATTACTGAAAAACTTATTCACGGGTAACTGGGCAGATATTAACCCCATTATTCTTTCTCTATTTTCTCTAGTTGGCATTTGGTTACTAATTTATACTTGCCTGATACTTATTGATGGCAGAATGCAAGAAATTCCTGCATGGCCTTTTTTGTTAACATCCGTAGTAACAGGAGTAATTGGTTTAACGCCTTATTTAGCTTTGCGCGAACCCAATCAAGGATTTTCTGGCGAAAAAGACGGATTGCTAAAAATTTTTGACTCTCGCTTCACGGGAATTATCCTCGCTTTGAGCACCGTTGTTATACTTGCTTACGGGTTACTTTTAGGAGATTGGGGAAATTTTATTGACCAGTTTCAAACCAGTCGCTTCGTAAATGGTATGAGTATTGCTTTTTGCTTATTTTGCGTTTTATTTCCTACTTTGTTGGGAGATGATATGGCGCGGAGAAATTGGCAAAATAAACAAATTTTTTGGTTAGTTTCTCTGATTCCTTTGATTGGCCCACTTTTCTATCTCTGCTTACGTCCTGCTTTACCAGAAACTAATAACCTAACTTCTTAAAGTTTAAAAAGCTGAGTTTACTAGCTTTTTTTCTCCCTAAATGCTAACTTTTGTCTTCTGGCACTATCGCGATCCTAAATGAATTGCGAAGCACTAAACCTCTCCCAACCCTCCCCTTGGTAAGGGGAGGGCTAGGGTGGGGTTAATTACTTAAATAGGATCGCTATAGTAGCAAACGATAATTCGACTAAAGATAGACGTAAAATCTGCTGTCTATAACTTAACTGGAATTAATTGATGACAAAAAGATCTTGGTTTTGAAGAATTGCCGATTTATTGGATAAAGATGATGAGTAGAAGAGTTTTATTATTTTTAATTTGGCTAATATTTGTCATCTATACCATTTGGTTAGCTCCTCTCGATCGACCAGATACTTGGCCTTTGATACAGAAATTATTAACCTTACAATGGCATCAGCTAAATGCTATTATCCCTGTCATCTTCAGTTTTATGGGTGTTTGGCCGATGATTTTTGCTTGTCTGATGTTTTTTGATGGCAGAATGCAAAAATTTCGGTCTTGGCCTTATTTTTTGGGTTCAAACGGCACGGGTGTAATTTGTCTTTTACCTTATTTATTTTTGAGAGAACGGAATCAACAATTTTCCGGTCAAAAAGATAAGTTGTTGAGAATTTTAGACCGCCGTTCTACAGGATTAGCGCTGCTTGTCAGCACTATTACCTTATTTGCTTATGCCATCATAGCTGGAGATTGGGGAGATTATTTTCACCAATTCCAAACTAGGGGCTTCGTTCACCTGATTAGCATTGATTTTTGCTTGATGTGCGTAGTTTTTCCATTAACATCATTATTTGATGATGATATGGCACGTCGAGGTATTAAAGATTCCCAACTTTTTTGGATGGTAGCGTTGATACCTTTATTTGGTCCGCTGATTTATCTTTGTCTCCGTCCGCCTCTTCCTGACACCAATTTAGAAATAATGCAAACGCCACAAATTGCTTCTCTTACTAGTTCGCAACTTTAGTTGGGAGTAAAGTTTACCGAGAAACCCACCTTACCGACTAGAGGCTGGAGCCTCTAAAACGGCATTCCCAGGTTCCACCTGGGAACGAGCGTCATAACTCAAATTTTTGGTTAATTTTCACTCGGGCTTGAGAAGGTATTGGTTTGTGGACGATCGATAATTTGAGGGGTATAGAAACTAGCGACGATCGCGATCGCAAACCACCACAAAGTATTGACTTCCGGACGATACAAAACCGTATCAAAAGCCCCGTGAGCTAACAAACCGCACAAAGTAGCTAAAGCGCCCATCAACCAAAATACCTGACGGTTGCCTAATTCGCCGAGACGCCGCACTTGTCGCCAACCCTGGTTAAACGTTACCAATAACAGCCAGAGGAAACAACTCAGTCCAATCAATCCCGTTTCCACCGCGACTTCTAAAATTACCGAATAAGCACTTAAAGCGCTGAAACGGGGACGCATATACAGAGGATATCTTAGATTAAAAGCATTATTACCGGGGCCAATACCGATGATAGGCCGATCGCGAATCATGTCTAGCACCGACGCCCATACGTTAATCCGGAAATTATTGCTGCTATCCTGGCGACCCACAAACATACTAAACACGCGATCGCGCAACGGTTCCACCACCAAAATCGCTAAAACCAAAATCAAAGCCAAGCTTCCCAGTAACAATGGTAACGACCAAACCCGCCAAAAACCAGGCAACTTGATACTGATGATTCCATAAAACAGCAAGATCGCAAAAGCAAAAGCTATGACCACAAAACCGATCCAACCGCCACGACTGAAAGTAAGAACCAGACAAGTTGAATTGACAGCCAACATCGTCAGCGCCAAAGCTTTGGGAATCCAACCGCGCCAAGCAAAAATAGCTGCGATCGATAAAGCGATCGCGGGTAGCAAATAAGCCGCCAGTAAATTAGGATTTCCCAGGTAACTATAAACTCGCGTAGTTTTCGCTAAAGGAGATTCCGGATCTACCCAAGTTGCTAATTGGGCTGCTCCAAAAAACCACTGTCGCAGACCGTAAACGCTGACAATCAGCGCTACGTGTAAATACAGACAAATTACCCAAGAACGAATCCGGGGCGATCGCAACACCCTTGCCATCAAAGCAAACAATAGCAAGTAGAGAGTTAACTTCACCAAACCAGTCAAAGCCGCCGCCTTAACTGGCGAAAAAGCCGTCGCCACTAAAGAAATCGCCCAGTAAAGCAATACCAGCAAATGAATCGGCGTAAACTTAGCCGTCGAAAATTGGCTGGTTTCCCCCTCAAGCGGGGTTTTGCCAACTTCATCCGATAAAGTCAGCAGTAACCAAAAAGCACCGCAGGCAGCTAACAGCAAACCTGTTAAAGTATTCGATACAAAAGGAGCCAGAGCAAACACCAAGCTTACCAACAACGCTCCCAGAGGTTCAGCCCACTGCATCAGCCAGCTATGGCGTCGCCAACCTTGTAGCAGCCCTACCCACCAGTAAAAATAACTAGCACTGCGCCATCGAGAAAGACGCAAATCGGACAGGGTTAATTGTTGCCAAACAGTGTTCATGAAACAAGTTTCCAGGTGAGTAATCTTAGATTTCGGATCGTCGCTCGTTCACCAATCTAAAATCTAAAATTTAAAAATTTCAACTCTCATCCCAAATCACATTCAGGGTATCGGTAATCTTTCCCCCTGCTCTCCACGGGGAAAGTCAACGTGACGGGCTTTGAGTTAAACGATCTTAGAGGCTATCATCAGCTTCCGTCAGAATTGGCAAAGTCACTACATATCGATATCCCGACTCTTGCGAACCTTGAATAGAGATTTGTCCGCCGTGCATTTGAGCCAAATGACAACTGAGCAACAGCCCCAAGTTTTCCGAAGCGCGATCGAATAATTTATTCTCGCTCACCTCTGGCTGCTCAGCACCAATTAAAGTACTTTCATCTTTCTCCACTAACATATCCGGCTGGGAAACCCGCACCGATAGAGATGAACTATTCTCTTGCTCCTCGTTATTTTCATAGAGTGAGGCGTCAGAGTAGTTATTGAGAGTAGCCATCGGTGGATTGTAAAAATAAGGTTCCAAATGAGGAAGCCCATCTCCTAACCAAGGATGGGAAAGCCATACAGAAATATTTAAACCTTCCGACTTCCGAGAAATATGAATGCGAACGATACTACCGGCATCTGCCGTTTCCAGCACGCTTGATATCAAGTGATAAAGCATTTGCCGGACTCTTTCTTTATCCAACTGCCAAATCCGATTTCCCGGTTCTACGGAAACGCGAATCTGTTGCCCTCGTCGGTTAGCCGACTCTTCTAGGGTATTAATCGCCTGCTGGCAGAGCATTTCAATATCGATCGCAGATAGATTTAGTTTTGGGTTATCCGGGTCTAGAGAACCCAAAGCCATTATTTCATTGACTAGAGACAATAAATACTGACCGCTGTGCTGAATAATTTCCAAATATTCTTTTTGTTTGGTAGTCAAAGGCCCATAGATCTCTCGCAGCAAAACGCTAGCCATTCCCATCACGGAAGTAAGCGGCGTCCGCAATTCTTGGGTCAATTGCCCCAATAATTTTACCTGGATTTGATTGGTAGCTATTTGTTCGGTAGGTGAATTGACAGAAGTCATGTGAGTATTGAGATTCACCAGCACCCCCGAAGAATTAGAATTATTCTTCTGAATGCGGCTGCGCTCGAATTCACTCATTACCCAGCGGGCCATCAATTCCAGGAACTCTACTTCCTTATCGGTAAACGAACGGGGAACTCGTTCCATCACGGCGATGGTTCCCAAGCAATATCCTCCGGAAGTTATTAACGGCACTCCCAAATAAGCCCGGATGCCATAATGCTGAACTAACAAGCTTTTGGCAAAAACCGGATCGCTAGTAGTATCGCTTAGCGCTAAAACCTTTAGATTCTCTACCACGTAGGTAGAAAAAGAATCTTGTCGCGATAGCTGCCGAGATGCCGCCAGCTGATTCATCAGACCCAATCTGGACAAACCGACTGCTGACTTAAACAATTCCCGGTCTTTTTCTAAAATGCCCAAAATGCAAATCGGTACATCCAAAAAGTGGGCAGCTGTCTGAGTTGCTTCCTCAAAAATCGTAATTGTTTCTGCTTCTTGCAATCCCGACTCTGCCAAAGCTAAGAGCCGTTGTTGTTCTCTTGCTTGAGGTGTCAAGCTATTCAAACGAGAAAAGAGACTGTTTTCAGGGCTGATCATGCAACCGCTACCCCTATGTTTGCTGATTGTTTAATTTATCTAGCTGCTAGCGCAGACAAGAGCTATCTTTAAAATTCCCCAACTACACTCCTAACGAACAGGAGAAAGAGAAAGATTTCTTTGATTAATTCCATTTAACACGGCGAATGTATGATATCCGTCACTTTCGCTTGCCCTTTTTTTGCCGATCGCGGCGACTTCGGACGATCGCCATCGCAAAACTAAGGACAAACAGGGGAGGCGCAAAAAACTTTGATGAGATAATGTTTTTTTGCTTTTTGTCCCCTATTTTGCTCGATTGCTAGTTTTGTGTGGGTTACCTGGGAATGGCTAATTTGGATTGCCTTGGCTGGGATTACTCGACCAAGCAGGATGAGATAGTAACGAAGCCATTACTTGCACCCCTCTTAGCTGATTAGAAAGGGGAAGATGCCCTCTAGGGGCATTAAGATCCCAAACAAACTCATGGGGGTATCGCGTCCAGTTATTCCCATTTTTCCAGCCTATTTTGGGCCAGAATTTGTCCCAGTTTTTGCCTAGAGATAACCAAATTTCTCGCTGAACGGAAAATCCAAACTTGCCTTCGGAGTAGTTTACCCACAAATTATTAATAGAAAGTAGATCTGTAGTGGGAAAGCTGTTTACTTCCGTAAAATACAACCACTTTCTTTGTACTGCTGCTTCCCCCGCCAGTTGGCAGAGCAATTGCAGGGTCATCCGGTCGGCTGCTAGAAAATCCTGCTGGATTAACAGCTGTTCTAGGGGAGAATAGTCTATGTTGCGCTCAGAGTGCAACTGCACGATACCAGTGTTCATTGCTAATTGATGATTGCTCGAGAGGTCTGGAGGTGATTGGTAATTTTTCTTACCTATTACCCATTAGCACAAAAGATTTTCGATCGCGTTCGGCAATGGGATAAGGCAGATCGATCGACTCGCGCCACTTAGGGGTAAATGAGAATAAAACATCCCTAAAACCAAATCATAACGGTACAAGCATTGTCCGATTTTTAGTATTTTATTCCCTCATCATCTCTTACCTATCAAGTCAACGGTTAATTGGTATCTGACAAAATTCGCTTAATTATACCAGTTGTGGATGTGGGAATTTCTATTTTGACTAATTCTATTTTTCCTCCGTAGGCTTGCACGATGGGCGCTTCGGGAAGATTATCGTAAGAATAATCTCCTCCTTTAACGTAAACTTCTGGTTTGAGAACTTCGATTACTGCTTTGGCAGTTGTTTCGGTAAAAATTACTACCCCGTCTACTGCTTTGAGTGCAGCCAGTATTTCCGCTCTTTGGGTTTCTGGTATGATAGGCCGTGAAGGTAAACCCGGACGGTCTGGTTTAATGGTTTGCACGGACCGATCGCTATTTAATCCGACAATCAGCGATCGCCCCAAAGACTTAGCTACTTGTAAGTAACGGATATGACCGACATGAAGGAGATCGAAGCACCCATTGGTAAACACCAAGGGTCGCCATTTTTCCGGCGCTTTTGCGATCGCTTGTTGTAGTTCGCTCAGGTTATAAAGACCATCGATCATATCATCAAAATTTAACCTCGATCGCTCTCTCCGTCAGACCCCCAGTAATTATACCCCTAACCCCTATTAAGATTGCTCTGTGGGAGCTTGGTAATTCCTCTCAAAAGCATAGCGAACTAATTGAGAGCGATTTTCTAATTGCAACTTGCTAAGTATATTACTAAGATGGGACTGTACTGTACGGGGACTGATAAACAAACGTTCGCTAATTTGTTTGTTGGTATAACCTTGAATTACTTCCCAAAATACCCTTTCTTCGGCGGCGGTTAAAGGTAGCGGCGGTGGCGGTGGTGAATGCTGAATAGGGTTACCTGTATTAGCAGAAGAATAGTTTTGCATTAAGCGCACGATTTCGCTATGAATGCGGCGCGATCTTTCTAGTTGAGCTTCAATTTTTGCCAGTAATTCTCGTGGTTGAAAAGGTTTGATTAAATAATCATCTGCCCCCATCATGTGCCCCTCAATTCGTTGGTCTATTTCACCCAATGCTGACAAAAAGATAAAAGGCACTAATTGACCTTCGCGAGTAGATCTCAGATAACGGCAAAATTCAAATCCGTCCATCTCTGGCATCATTACGTCAGAAATTACCAAATCGGGAGTATTTTCAGCAAATGCCATTAAAGCATCTTTGGCAGAAGTGGTCTTTTCGACAATGTATCCCTGTCTTTCTAGGTAACTACTCAAGACAGTAAGAGAGATTTTATCGTCATCAACTATCAAAATACGTTTCATATAAAGCTACAGCTAAAGTTAAATTTTATATCGAATATTTGCTTGGCGCACGTTCGGCATTTAATTAAACTGTACTGCTTTCAGTCAAATATTCATTACCGAGCGTAATGGTGATTACTATAATTAGCATACGGCAAAAAAAGCCTTGATAGAAACTACGACCATTATCAAAAAGTTTCTAGCCACAACAAAGGGGGAAAGGAAAGGGGAAATTTTAGATAAATATTCTCCCCATCTGCCCATCGCTGCATCTGACCCAACATCAAAACTCAATGCTCTCCCAGCTGATGAGGCTATTGGTAGTTTGGAAAAAGTTTGCACAAAGCTACTATCAGGCCAAATATCTGGTAGCTTATAAAATCTCAGTGGCAAAACAAAAATTTCCATTGCGATCGCCCCTGCCTAGTGATTAGGAGTTGCTACCAGTATGTACGAAAAAATCACTCCCCCCGAAACTGGGGAGCGCATCACGTTCCACAATGGCGAACCCATCGTCCCGGATAATCCGATCGTACCCTTCATTCGGGGCGATGGCACGGGGGTCGATATTTGGCCCGCTACTCAAAAGGTAATCGACGCCGCCGTTCAAACTGCCTATGGTGGCAAACGGCAAATCAGTTGGTTTAAAATTTACGCTGGCGATGAAGCCTGCGAAAAGTACGGCACGTACCAATATTTACCAGAAGATACTTTAACGGCTATTAGAGAATACGGTGTGGCCATCAAAGGGCCCCTCACCACTCCTGTCGGCGGTGGGATTCGCTCTTTAAACGTGGCGCTGCGCCAAATCTTCGACTTGTATGCTTGTATCCGTCCCTGTCGATATTATGCGGGGACTCCATCACCCCATAAAAATCCAGAGAAACTGGATGTGATTGTCTACCGGGAAAATACCGAAGATATTTACTTGGGGATCGAGTGGCCGCAAGGCAGCGAAATTGGCAAAAGATTAATCGATTTGCTTAATAAAGAGCTAATCCCCGCTACCCCCGAACACGGGAAAAAGCAAATTCCCCTCGACGCCGGGATTGGAATTAAACCAATCAGCAAAACTGGTTCCCAGCGTCTGATTCGTCGCGCTATCAAACACGCCCTCCGCCTGCCAAAGCACAAGCAAATGGTCACTTTGGTGCATAAGGGCAATATTATGAAATACACCGAAGGAGCATTCCGCGATTGGGGTTACGAGTTAGTCAAGAGCGAATTTCGGGCGGAGTGTATCACGGAACGGGAATCTTGGATTCTCAGCAATAAGGAAAAAAACCCGGATATTTCTCTAGAAAATAATGCCCGTGAAATCGAGCCTGGATACGATGCTTTAACCGCCCAAAAGCAAGCTGCGATTTGTCAGGAAGTGGAAAATGTCCTGAACTCGATTTGGGAAACGCACGGGAACGGAAAGTGGAAAGATAAGGTGATGGTAAACGATCGCATCGCCGATAGTATTTTCCAACAAATCCAAACCCGACCCGATGAATACTCTATTCTGGCTACTATGAACCTGAACGGAGATTACTTATCCGATGCCGCAGCTGCGATCGTCGGCGGTTTGGGTATGGGGCCAGGTGCTAATATTGGCGATGAATGTGCTATTTTTGAGGCTACTCACGGTACCGCACCCAAACACGCGGGTTTAGATCGAATTAACCCGGGTTCGGTAATTCTATCTGCCGTAATGATGCTGGAGTATATGGGTTGGCAAGAAGCCGCCGATTTAATTAAAAAAGGAATTGGAGATGCAATAGCCAATCGGGAAGTCACATACGACTTAGCCCGTTTGATGACCCCACCCGTAGAACCACCTTTAAAGTGTTCTGAATTTGCCGATGCAGTAATCAAACACTTTTAATTATTCTGGTAGTAGGTAGTAGGTGAAAAAGAAATCATCTCACTACCTATTATCAAAAGCAACTTTTCTATCATAAGTTTGCATCTGTGTTTATCTGTGGGCATCTGTGGTAAAAAAACTACCCAATGCCCAAAATAAGCCGAGTTATTTGATGATAAATCCCTAAAACTATGGATTTGAGAAAGTATTGATCCTACCCCCACCAATATACCGACCCGGAACCGAACGGGGAATAGAAAAATTGGATGGTGTTTGCATTTGGTAAGGCTGCAATCCTGAATTAACAGCATTAGGATTAAATCCGGGATTGCTATAACCAGTAGAAGGGGTCGCGCTTTGGAAAGGAGATTGCCCTAAGTTGTTAGGCGTTACATTTGTTACAGAAGGATTTACCTGGACTGGTGGCGCTACTATGGTTGGTACTTGGGGTTGATTTAAGTAAGTATAAGAATTAACCGGATTGTTAGTACCATAAGGCACGTTATAACTAGTTGCACCGGGAATTGGATATGGAGATGGAGTGTAACCTTGTCCGGGTAAAGGGGAATAACTTGGCAAGCTTTGGTATGGGTAAGCAGGTGTTGCGGTTTGTGCGGGAGTACCGGGATAGGGTTCTGTGGGAGTCAGCCTACCGGACGGATCTTGCTGAGACGATTGAGTAGAAGCTTGTCCTAATGTTTCTGCGATCGTCTGTTTGGATGTACCCGTGAAATTGCTCGTGGTATTTTCTTCTAAAGCTGACTGCAAAGGACTAACTGATGCAGTATCGGAATTTTGAATGTTTTTTGATTGGTTTGCCGAATCGCGATCGATCGCTGACTCTAAAGGACTGACTGGTTTATTGTTGCGATTTAGAATCCTTCTTGATGAGCTATTACCAGTAGTGTTGCGGTCTAAAGCTGATTGTAATGGACTGACTGTTGCCGCACCGGAATTTTGATTCGCTGAGGTTGGTAAATTGAAGTTACCGACACCATTAGGTGCAGTTTCTCCCATCGGGTTGGCATAATTTTCTGGGGAAGGTCTTCCAGAAGATGAAATTCCGCTAGTACCGGATAAATTTGAGTTTTTGATGGCAAAGGGGTTGGCAATGCTTTGCTCTGACAATAATTTATCTACCGATAAACTCGGTAATTTATTGCTCTCGCCATCTTGCCTTTTTTTCATCACTTCATCTAAAAAAGTATTTTGCTTAGATGAAGTATTAGGAATCACTTGAATAGGATCTACTTCAGCTATATCCTTTTCTAATACCCATAGACGATCGATATCAGCCCCTATTGACTGATCTTCTTGGGAAATATCTGGCTGATTATCAGCATTAAGAGAATTTTGCTGGTTGTCCGTCAACGCCAGCCATTCTGGGTGGTTGAAGTATGCCCAAGTCAATGCGCCACCTAGAGACAGTACTGTGATGCTTCCCCAGAATATTGGCTTTGTGAGAGGTCTTAACCGTGCTTTTAAATACCGGAAGCGGGCGGGGGGTACGGGAGAAGGTGACATGGCAGGAGTCCGGATGAACTATTGACCAGCAAGATAGATGCTTCTACTGTTTAGAATAACTTGCTTTGCTATTAACTTCCATTTTTTTTAGGAAAAATTCACCTATTGTTCTTGATTAGGACATCCTGATTAACAGCAAACTGCCAACTCCCAAGCCAAAAATGTTGGGTAACCAAGCGGCTAACCAAGCAGGAATTACCGCGCTCAAACCAAGTGCATCTCCCATTGACATTAATAAATAGTAAGCAAAAATCACCAGTACGCTTACGCCAAAACCAGTGGCTTTGTTAGTTCGTTGCGGTCTACATCCTAAAATAGCCCCTACTAAGCCAAATGCCAAACAAGCAAAAGGTAAGGCTATTTTTTGATGAATGCGAATTAAAAGTTTGCGAATTCTTTTGGTATCGTTGCTCAATTGAGCTAATTTTAATTCTTCTCGCGCTTGTAAGATGTTCATTTCTGGATAGTCGCGGCGCTTTTGAGCAAAATCTAAAGGGGTGCGGGGCAGTTGTAATTGATGATGTTCAAATCGTAAAATATTGCGGTACGAACTATCAGATGAGACTAAATAAATCGTGCCGTTAAAAAAATCCCAGTTATTTTGTTGGGGGTTCCAAACTGCCGATTCGGATACGACAATTTGATTCATTCCGGTTTGCGATCGATCCAAAATCGTCAGGTTTTTCATTACTGCGCCGTCAAATTGTTCGGCATAAAACAATCGGCTTAAAATTTCTGTTTCTTCGCCATTGTCTTTTTTAATCGTGCCGTATTCGGGATAAATAATATTGCTTTCTTGATAATTTTTTTGTTCTTGATTGAGGGCTTTTTGGAGAGTGAGCGTAGCTTCGTATTTGGATGCGGGTACTACCCACTCGTTAAATAAAAAGGCGATCGCAGTGACGATTATGCTCATAATCAATGCAGGCAGGATCAACCGATAGATACTGACTCCACAGCTACGCAGGGCAATTAGTTCGCTATCGCTAGACAGGCGACTGTAGGTAAGCAAGGCGGCTAGCAGCATCCCCATTGGCAAGGCATAAAATATGAATAAAGGCATTTGCAACAGGGATACTTTGGCTGCTACTTCTATTGGTAGGGCTGCTTCGGTGATTTTTCGCATTAAATCGAATAAACTACCGATCGCAACTCCCAATGAAGAAAAAACTCCCACGCCAAATACAAATGGCCCGATCAACTCCCCGATCAGGTAGCGATCCATCACCGAAATGCCGAACAACGAAAAGACCGGAAAGGAAAACTTCAATGATTTGAGCATAATATAAGGATGAAGTATGAAGGATGAAGTCTGAAGGATCGCTATTTCAACTTTATTTATAAAAAATTATGAACTTTTCATTATAGAAATACTATAAGTGATAAAGAGAGTTAGGAAATATAAAACTTCTGAATCCTGAATTCTATTTCAAATTTGAAAGTTATCTCCCAAATAGTATTGCCTTACTAGCGGATTGCTGTAGAGTTCGTCTGCACTGCCTGAAGCTAAAATTTGTCCGTCTCGCATGATGTAAGCCCGGTCTGTGATGGCGAGGGTTTCTCGAACGTTATGATCTGTGATTAAGATACCAATTTGACGATCGCGCAACTGCGCCACAATTTCCTGGATTTCCGCCACCGCAATCGGGTCAACACCAGCAAACGGTTCATCTAAAAACAAAAATTTCGGGCCATCTTTTCCTGCCGCTAACGCCCTCGCTAATTCAGTGCGTCGCCTTTCTCCCCCAGAAACTAAAATGCCTTTCGTATGGGCAACTCTTTCCAAACGAAAATCCTGCAACAATTCCTGAATGCGTGCCTTTCTTTCTCTAGGAGGTACATTAGTTTGTTCCAACACCAGCAAGATATTTTCCTGCACGGTTAAATTGCGAAAAATACTGGCTTCTTGGGCTAGATATCCGATGCCTAATCTCGCCCTTTGATGAATTGGTATCTCGGTGATATCTAAGTCATCCAGCCAAACCGTACCCTGATTCGGTTTCTCTAAACCCGTGGCAATGTAGAAAGTGGTAGTTTTCCCAGCCCCGTTTGGGCCAAGTAGTCCGACTACTTCCCCTTGGCCAACAGAGAGGTTTACTCGATTGACAATCAGGCGCTTGCCGTAAGATTTGTGAATATTTTCCAAAACAATTTTCACGCCGAATCCTCCCCACAGCGATGCTGGGTCATGAAAAGTGGCTTGATTTTAGCACTTACAACTAACGCGAGTTAGGGCGGGAAGGAGTAGGCGTTCTCAAACCAGGCACTTGCGGTGGTCGTGGTGGTTGTGCTGGGACGTTTGGGTCAGTAACGATATAAATAGATTCGACTTGTCGATTTGGTTGAGGTTGGGCAATAAATTTACCTTCATCGATCAGATAAACTACTTGTTCGCCGCGAATGCTGTTGCCTTGCTGCAATATGTAAACGTTGCCAGTTAAAACAATGCGCCGTTCTCTGCTGTAATACTGGGCTTGGGCGGCAGTGGCTTGAATTTGACGGGCGGGATACCAAAGCTGCACGTTCCCTCGTGCAGTGATCACGCCTGTTTTTTGATCTGCTTCTTGGATGTCAGAACGGACTGTTAAGGGGCGACCATCCGCAGGGGTTTGCGCTTTGGCGCTTTCTGGTTGAGGTACGACTGCTAAAGTACCTATTAAAGCCGCTGGGAACATCAAGGTTAGTCCCAAGCGACTCAGCCAAACATTTGGTAATCGAACGGCAGGCATCATGAATCGTGCAAGCTTCACAACTTCAAGCTGAATTTTAGACAACAGTTAAGACTCAAATGCGATCGAGATAGTTCTCTTGGTAGTTTACCCTTTCTTGGGTTGACTGCATCCCTAAATATACTATTGACAAGTTATTAATATTATGTATCAACTTAACTCGACTGCTCTCACTGCCACAGCGAAGCTTGGCGGGAGTCTCCTGGGGGTGATAGATAAGCGAGTGCGGTGGGATGGGGGGATGGAAAAATGGGATAATAATTTTCTCTCTCTCGAATTCTAACTTTATCCTTCACCCTTTATCCTTCATCCTTTAACACGATGTCAATTTTAGTTTACGGAATCCCCAATTGCGGAACTTGTAAGAAAGCTCTTAAATGGTTGGACGATAACGGCGCTCAGTATGAATTTATCAATACTAAAGAAAACCCACCTACTCGCGAAATGGTGCAAAATTGGGTAAAAGCTTTAGGAAATAAACCAATGCGAAATACCTCGGGTCAATCTTATCGCGCTTTGGGGGAAGAGAAAAATGATTGGACAGATGAAGAATGGATTGACGCTTTTGCGAAAGATGCGATGCTCTTAAAACGGCCACTTTTCGTTAAAGATGGTACGGCGGTGTTGGCAGGTTTTCGAGCAAAAGAAGAGGTAATCTTAGAAAGGTTAGGTCTATAAATTATCTAGAAAATGATTGTCATAATTTTAACAAGTAATGTAACCTACAAATAGAAAGTCAATTACGCAAATGGTTATGGCTGGTGCTAGAAACGTCCTGGGAGGAGAATTAGAAATTTGCTGCACTTCTCCCATCACGGGATTTTATCGCGATGGTAAATGTAACACGGGAGCGGGTGATTTTGGCGCTCATGTCGTCTGCGCTCAAGTAACTGAAGAATTTTTGGCATTTACTAAGGCTAAAGGTAATGATTTGAGTACGCCAATTCCGATGTTTAATTTTCCTGGTTTGAAGCCTGGGGATCGTTGGTGCTTGTGTGCTTCGCGATGGAAGGAAGCATTGGATGCTGGGGTTGCTCCTCCAGTGGTTTTATCAGCTACTCATCCGTCTGCTTTGGAATATGTTTCTTTTGATGAATTGAAGCAACACGCTCTTGATGTGGTGTAGGCTCGATGGTTTTTTTAAACTATCGCTTGAGGTAGCAATTGAAATCGAAGCTATTAGATAGCATCAATCAAAAGTATCGGTAAGTTTTACTATTTTTGGTAAAGATAAAGTTTGGTTTTGATTGAGCTTCAAATTTTCGACAAATTCGCTTAAATCGGTGGCGCTAAATTGTTGTAAAGCATTCAACAATTGCCAACTGTCTGTAATTAATCGGTCAACATCTATTTCCGCGTAATCTGGTTGATAGTAGCGCAACCGATTGATACCTTCTCCCAATAGAGTTACTGCACCTCGCCAGTTTTGATTACCCAAATGATAAAGCGCGACGGCTATTTGTAAAATTCCCTGATAAAAAGTTTTTTCAGGCTCTATTGAATCCATCCACAAAGCTTCTAAGGTATCGTGGCAAGCGTAGTATTCTCCATTATTAAATTGTGCTACGCCTTGCCAAAATGCTTCCGTTGATTCTTTCGTCATGCAAATTTAAATATTAAATATTATTTGTCATTAGTCATCAGTCATTAGTCATTAGTAAAAGAAGTAATCTAGCCAAATGACAAATGACAAATGACAAATGACAACTTATGCCATGCTGTCTCGAACGGCTTTTATTTCCTCGATGGAAATTTCTTGGCTTTGGCCGGCGAAATCGTTATCTTCGGTTAAAAACAACATACAATGGCATTCTTTGCGTTCGCGCATGGGAACGCAAGGACAGTTCCAGTAAGCAGCGTTTACTTCTGCTTCTTTGTCTTCGTAGTGACGGCAAGGACACAGGGGAGATCCTAAGTCATCTTTATGTTTTGCTAGCCCTTCAATCACGACGGCGGTTACTGAAGGATCGACACAGAAATAAGTACCTGTCCGCTTAGCATATTGTTCGGAAAACTGGCGCATTGCTTCCAGGTTCTTGTCACTAGATGTGGTTCCGTTTTTAGTTTGAGTCATGCGATCGTTCTTTCCTCTCTCGACGGCATTGTTTGATTTTATCCTATGGCTTCTATGCAAAGAAGACAGGCTTTAATCATAACGATTATCTATGATATTGATTGAAAATTTAATGATAATACAACAGACAAATTCTTGAGTTTTGGCAACAAAGTTTTTGGCTAAAATCTATGAGAATAAATACTTTAAGGTAGTACTGCACGAGTAAGGCAGCAGTATGGCTTTCCCAGTTTACATCATCCCGTCATTTAGCTCAAATATGCTTCTAGTTGAAATTGCAAGGGTTTTTCCGGTTGAATGACAATACCGGGAGACTCTCCACTCGGAGCATTTTTCCGATCGATTGACGAGCTTGATGGCCAAAGTACCCAGCGACTACCGTTAGGAAGCGAATTAATTGCTACAGGGTTTTGAGTGAGCAAAATTAAGGGCTGATTAGGGGGAGCGTTTGCACCTGTTTCTTCTGTGGGGTTAATCGATGCTAATGTTTCTAATACTACCAGATTGCCGTGCAATAAACCGCTACCCGCAGTCCACAGTCTGGCATTCAATTGGCATCGACAAGCATAGAAATATAAGGAAGCGGCGGCAATGACGGCTTGTTCAAAATCTTCTGGTTGCCAGTGGCTAGCGGTGTCCAGACAAATGATAATATCTTGACCGCCGGTAAAAACTTCTAATTCTCGCACTCGGAGTTCGCCGTAACGAGCGCTAGTGCGCCAGTGGACGAGGCGGATGGGGTCTCCCCAACGGTAAGGTCTGAGCGATCGCGTAACGTTTTCGTTGGCGGCTTGGGAGCGTCGATCGCGACTGTAGAATTGCGGGCTTTCTTCCTGTCCCATTGCATCCACCAGAGGACAGATATTGAGGGGTAAAACAGTCGGATAAACGATCGCCGTAGCCAACGCATCCCGCTGACGGCGACACCAAAACAACCCCAAAGGCGTAGCAGTTCTCAGCTGTACCGTATGCCAACGATAAACTCCCCTTCGCTCGGTAGGGAGAGAATAAACCCATCGGTAAGTTTCGCCAGCGGGGATCGACTCGATGACTCCTTGCACTGGCTGACCCAATACAAAGGGAATCATATCTTGAAATTGCAGCAGGGTTTTTGGCTGGGAACCGTGGTTTTCTAGTTCTAATTCCAGGGTGATTTGGTCGCCCGCACTAACTGGCTGAATGGGCCGTCGATTTACCCGAATTCCTTTTAGCGATCGCATCGGCAAAGTAGCTGCGATTCCCAATAAAGCAAAACTAATCCCACTAATCACGTAAAGCCATCCAGCCATTGTATTGATGGCTGAACCTAAAAAGCAAATCGCAAAAGCAGCCAGTACTCCACCACTATAAGCAGGAACAACCCAGTGAGTTTCTAACCAATTGGCGATGCGAGAAAACATAACAGGAGCGGAAGATGGGGAAATGGGGAGATGGGGGACGCAGAGATAAATACAATTAATTTTTATCTTTCATCCTTCATCCTTTATAGTTCATCCTTCATCCTTTATTGCTATGTAAATAAAATCCGTATTTTTTCGCTAAATTTAAAACGATTTGTAAATTTTAGGTAAAGTCTAAATAAAATTACACAACATAGGTTTTCCTAAAATAGAATTTAAGTAGCTTTACGGAACCAGAGAGGGACGCGGCAAAGGATGAAGTATGAAGGATCGAGGATGAAGATTGAAGCCTCCAGGTCAGTATTCTTTAATTGAGAATACAAAATTCTCAGTCCCGTACAACCCCGCCCTTCTCCTTTCCCTCTACCCTCTACCCTCTGGTACTTCCCTCACTCCATCCGCCCATCTCTCCATCTCCCCATCACCTTCTCTCAATAAACTCTTAGCAATTAAAAAAAATAAGATGACTACTTCTACCCCTTCTGGCAATTTGCTGGACAATTCTAATCAAGCCAAATCAGTACCACCCGGTCAAATACCGCCTGGTGGTAGAATGCCTCGTTCTCGCTTTCACGAACCTGATGAGCCGACGGCATCCCCCCATGCCCATGTCGATCGTCCTTCTAAGTTACAAACTCAACATCAAAACCAAACATCTCAGCAGCAGCCGATGTCGCCTCACCATCAAGGGGCGGAAGCCACGAGAATGAAAACTCCGCATCCCAATGCTGGAGCATCGCCCACACCACCACCACCACCTCAATCTGCTCAGGCGAGGAGTGGGATGGTGTCCCCGTCAATTGAAAAAATGGTGAAACACGCCCATACTCAACAAGCATCCGACGTTCACATTCGGGTAGGGGAAGTTCCCAGATATCGCATTCGCGGTCAAATGATTCCGTTAGGAAATCATGAAAAAGTCACCCCGGAACTGTTCGAGCAATATTTAGTAGAAATTACCACTCCCGAACAGAGAAAAAGATTTGCTGAAACAAAGGAACTCGATAGTGCAATTTACTATCCAGGCTTCCTCCGCTGTCGGGTAAATTGTTTTGAAAGCCTGCTCGGTGGAGCGATGGTGCTGCGGTTGATTCCGTTAGACGTTCCTTCTATTGATGGGTTAGGTTTGCCACAAGTCCTCAAGGAAATTGTCGAACGCCCGCAAGGACTGATTTTGGTGACAGGGCCAACTGGTTCGGGTAAATCAACTACTCTAGCGGCGATGATTCGTCACATGAACGAAAATTTGCCGAAACATATTATTACGATTGAAGACCCGATCGAATTCGTTCACTCTTCTCAAAAATGCTTGATCAGTCAACGGGAAATCGGTTTGCACACTCACGAGTTTCACCATGCGCTGCGGGCGGCTTTGCGGGAAGATCCCGATGCGATTTTGATCGGGGAAATGCGCGATCGCGTAACAGTTGATATTGCTCTCAAAGCCGCTCAAACAGGTCACTTAGTATTCGGTACTCTCCACACCCGCAGCGCTATCAATGCCATCCAAAGATTGTTAGGTATCTACAATCCAGAAGAACAAGCATCGATGCGAATTCAAATCGCTGATTGTTTGGTAGCAGTAGTTGCTCAATTACTAATGCAAACTACCGACGGGCGTCGCACGGCAGCCCACGAAATCTTAATCAATACTCCCGCCATGCAAGATTTCTTAGCGAAGGGTAATGATGAAGAAGCTTATCACTTGATTGAAAACGGCATTGATGAGGGTATGCAAGTACTCAATCAAGCCCTTTGCGAATTGGTACTCATGGGTAAAATCAGCGGTGATGAAGCAGTGAAAGTTTCCCCAGATTTGGGCGACCTCCGTCGTCGCGTTCGCAATGAAGGAGCCGATCCCGCTCGTGCTAGTCGCGATTTTGGCAGTCATGATAGTGGTTATAGAGCTTTGTAATTGGCAGCGAATCCGATTAGATTTAATTGGAGATCGCAGGGGTGCATTTTTCGGGGTAGAAAGATAAAGATCCCAAAGAAACAAAAAACCTCTTTAACTAGTCGATTTAAGATGAGAAGGAGAGGAAAAATCGGGGGCATCTATTTTTTCTAATTTGGGATCGTTGAGGATACTGCCGACTAGGTAAGCAAGAGGCAGAAGGCAGAAAAAAATAAGGTTAAAGCTTAAGTTTACTTGGCGGTAAATACTGCTGCTTGGAAAGCGCTTTTGTAGTTAATCAGCTTAATCAGCCAAGATTTTTGCACGATCGCATATCATTAGTTTAGTTAACAAATAGTTCTCCCATTGATTAAATAAAACCTTTTTAATTACTGAAAAATCGTCAGGATAGTCAGACGGAATTAGTAAATACTCAATAGAGTAATAAGAAAAAATGTAGCTGGTTCGCTTAAGATGGTAAGGTGAAGTAACGACAATCGCAGAACGCCAATTTTCTTTTTTCATTACTTCGAGCGAGTAAAAAGCATTTTGATAAGTATTTTTAGCTTGCTTTTCTTGACAAATGAAATCATTGGCGACTCCTAATGAATTAGCTAAATTTGCCATTACTTCCGCTTCTACATATTGATTGTAAACTGCTGCTCCGGTAAAAATAATCTGGTTGGCATAGCCACTTTTAAATAATTCAACTGCTTTCAAGACTCTTTGCTTCGCTGTAGATCCTGCCGTACCATCTGAATTGGCAGGATTTCCTAACACGATAATTACATCAAAATTGCTTAGTTCTGTATTGGTTCGGGGTGCTTTAATAAAAATTAAAGGAAGTATGTTAATTAGCAATATGATGGCAAGGATTAAATAAAAAATAAATGGAAGTAAGTTAATAATCATTTAAGTTAAGAGGCTCTCCCTTAAATGTGGTAATAATAAAAACTTTTTCCATTGTAAGGAGGTTTAGCCACGCGCAATTAATAAACCTCTTCCTCCTGTCTATCCCTATTTACTTACCACCCCCTTTTTCTGCGGCAATGTTACTCCCGCTTCAATATTAATACTTAACGATGTCCTATGCCCCATACCCAAAATTACGTGAAATTACGTATTTTGATGGCAACTCGATCTCACATACTTTGTAACACTACGCTGCCAGTTCCTTGGAACATCAGCCAAGTTAAGAAGAAATTGGCAATGAAGATAGCTAGTAGTGAGGTGACAACTGCGGTAGTAGTTGATTGTCCTACACCTTTTGCGCCCCCGGTAGTGGTTAAACCCCAGCTACAACCAATGACGGCAATCAATCCGCCAAAACAAAAAGCTTTGATAGCGGCGCTACAAATATCCCATACATCGAGGAAACTACGGGCGGAATCTAGAAAGACGATTTGGGAAATGTCATATAAATTAGTGGCAATCAAAAATCCACCTGCCATTCCCGTTACTAAGCACAAAATCGTCAAAATTGGCAGCATCAAGCAGCAGGCAATCACGCGAGGAGTAACTAGGTAATCGATGGGGTCAGTTCGGAGCATTAGCAAGGCATCGATTTGTTCGGTGACTCGCATGGTGCCGATTTCGGCGGCGAAAGCAGAACAGACTCGTCCGGCAATCACGACGGCGGTAAGGACTGGGGCAAGTTCGCGGGACAAGGCAAGGGCTAATACTCCTCCCACGGCAGTACCGGCACCTAAGTTGATAAACTCTCGCGCTACTTGAACGGTAAACACCATCCCGACAAAGGCGGCAGTCACTAGGGCAATCAAAAGGGATTCCGGGCCCACGGCTGCCATTTGGTCTAGGGTGTTGCGCCGATGGATTTTGCCTTTTAGTAGGTGGACTATTACTTGCCCGCCTAAAAAAACGGCTGCCAGCAAGCGCTGTCCCCAGATTCCCAAGCTGGATTTTGAAGTTATCTGACTCACCTATAGAAACTTCTCGCTGTATGAAGATTTTTATCTACATCAACGATCCCCAGGTACTTTTTCTGTCTATTTTTAATGAAAACTTAAGATTCTTGAATTTCTTGGTTTGGCTGGGGATATTGCACTTATCTTAGAAGTTGGTAAGGGTCGGATTCTGACCTACCGCGATCGCTCTAACCGGATTTCATAGGTTTTCCATGAGTATCTTGCCTAATTTTATCCGTTCTCTAGTCCTCGCCAGCCTTTTTAGCTTTATCGCCCCCATTTTGCTAGTAGGGGGAACCTTAGGAGGGCTGTCCTTGATTGGTTATATTCCTGGGTTTGAAATTGTCGGTCAATCTGGCGCTGAACCGATTTGGCAATTTTTAACTATTTTCGGCAGTGGTTGTCCTTTCCGAGGAATGTTGGTGATTGGGATGACTTGTAGCTTGGTAGGGTCTATCTTCGACACCTACGCTTTCTATAAGTATCAAACTTTACGCGGAAATTAATCTTAGATTGTTTCGCTCGTTTATGGTGAAATGGTTGGCTAGATTTAGCATCGGCAAAATAGTATTAGCCAAAATTGTGATTTGATGTTTACCATTTTCACTTGCTCTTGGGTAGTTGTAGAATTAGCTCTGCCGATCGAGCAAATAAATGGACAATAAAGCCTAGTTTTAGGATCGTTTAGCTGCTTGTTTTACTGTTTCAATATCTAATCTTAACGCTTCGGCTATTTGTTCGACAGTTAACCCTAATCCTAATAAACTAGGCACTGCTTCTAATTTGCCTTCTTGTTTAGCCTCTTGATAAAGCCGCGATTGTTTTAAGCTATTTAATTCAAACATTGTTT
Organism: Leptolyngbyaceae cyanobacterium; assembly: GCA_036703985.1. Classification (GTDB taxonomy): domain Bacteria; phylum Cyanobacteriota; class Cyanobacteriia; order Cyanobacteriales; family Aerosakkonemataceae; genus DATNQN01. The sequence goes on along the minus strand of DATNQN010000010.1, from coordinate 52,699 downwards.
CGAGTTCCTGAATTTTTAATTGAGGGAATTTCCAGACTAAGATGGTCTCTATTAATTCCCAAACTTTTTGTTTAAGTGCTGGCTCTTTTAATTGCCGTACATTTTCAATTACCTGTTTAGCCTGCTGTTTGGCGGTTGCTTCATTTTCAACGATTAATTTGATAGTTCCCAATCCCACCGATTGATTTGCTGTTTCTCCCAATTCATCCAAATAAACTCGCTTAACGTGGGAACTCTCGATTAACCAATGATAGGGTCTTGGTACGGCTGGTTCGATACTGCGACGAATGTAAATTGCTACCGCCAGCCAGTCTCTGTTCGGTTTATTTTGACCTAAGTAAAGGAAAATATCAGTAAAAAAGCGGTAGTAGAAATTTTCGTCAAATCGATGCTCGACTTCGGCAAAGTAGATGGGGTGACGTGTTCTGGCGGCAGGCACGAATACCCCATCAATGCTATTAAGGGTTTCTTTAATTTCTACTGGCTTAAACTCATAACCTCTTGAGTCAAATGGAGGCTGTCCGATTAGCTCAAACAAAACGTTGGGCAACGTTTCAAATAGTTGATAGAAAATGCTGTCAGTTTTCATGATTTTAATTATGCTTTTTAATCAAACGGTTGTTGAGTAAACAGTTTGATTTTAATTTTAAAGTACGCTGACACCACCTGCTTCCAACTGAGCTAATAATTTAACGTTGTATTCGGTTTCAAAGCTTTCTCTTTTATAGTTTAAACTCCATAATTCTAATAAACAGTCATCATTTGACTGGGATGGAAAGAGGTGCAGGATAAATTCCCGTTCTGGCGAGCGATATTCGCATTTAAATTTGGCGATCGCACCAATTTGTCTTCTATCTAGGGCTACTGCTAGACGTAGCAAAGCACTTAATTGATTGACCATTTGGCGATGTTCTTTTGTGGGCAAGTTACGATAGTTATCGTGCTTTTTCTTGGGGGCGCTTTTCCGATGGTAACGGGCTAAATTGGCGATCAGTTCTACCTCGGTTTCCGTGTAACCTAGTAACTCGCTGTTGCGGATTAAATAATAGGAATGTTTGTGGTGAGAGGAATGACTTACGAAGTGTCCGCTGTTATGTAGAATGGCTGCTGCCCACAAAAGCTCTCGTTCTGTTTCTCCCCAATTATGAAGAATATTTTGAGTTTGATCGAATAAGCTGAGGGCAAATTTGGCGACTCGTTCGCTATATTCTAATTTTACTTGATATTTTTGAGCGGTTTTAATGACGCTGCGTTCGCGAACTGAACTTTGATAGCGCAGTCGGTCTTCAATTAAACCGTGAGTCAGCATCCAGTCAACGATTACTCCTTCTCGCAAGCTGCGTTCGCAAATTGTAATGTTGTCGAGATTTAGGAGGGTCATTGCTTCTTGTAAGATTAAAGCACCGGCGAGGATAATTTCCGATCGTCGATCGGACATTCCCGGAATGGCGGCTCGTTCGGCGTAGTTCATTTTCCGCAAGCGATTGACGAATTCGCGGATATATTTCAAACTGACTTGATAACCTGCTAATGGCGCGGGTACGATCCCTAAAGTTTCGCGTGCGTGAATGGTCACTAAGGTTTCGATCGTACCGGAAGTACCGACTAAGCGGGGAATTTCGCCGGGTTTTAATTCGGCTGATAATTCTTCAACTGCCCGTTCTAACATTACCCGAATGTATGCTTGTAGGTAATAAAATTCTTGGGTGCTGATGGGATCGGTTTTGACTAGTTCTGATGTGAGCCGCACTGCACCGATTTTGGTGCTGCTGAGAGAACGGGGTGCGTGACTATCTCCTAAGATTAATTCGGTAGAACCGCCACCAATGTCAATGATAATGTGGGGTTGGTTGTTGAATTCCATTCCGGATAGCACGCCTAAATAAATGCGTCGCGCTTCTTCTTGTCCGGAAATTAAGTCAACTCGCAGTCCGATTTCTGTTTCGATTTGCTGCAAAAAGTCTCTTCCGTTGGGTGCTTCTCGGACGGCGCTAGTTGCTACGGCAATGATTTGTTCGGCGTTTAAGCTTTTGGCCACTTCTTGGCATCTTTTCAAGGTGGCGATCGCTTTTTGCATTATCTCTGGTCTGAGGTTACCATTTTCCGGATCGCGATCGCCTAACCTGACCGTATCTTTTTCGCGATCGATAATGGTGAAAGCTGGTATATCAGCCATAATTCGCACCACTACCATATGTATAGAATTTGTCCCGATATCGATCGCCGCCAGAATACGATCTCGATCTCCAGCTTCAGCAGAAATACTTACCCGACTTTCTGAAACAGTATTTACGCTCATAAGACGTATATAGGATTACATCCTAGCCTCTCCCTTCAGCATTAAAGATATCGTAAAGGGGAGCTTTCCGAGCAGGTAAGTGGGATGGGGAGGTGGGGAGGTGGGGGGATGTGGGTATAAATACAATTAATTTTTATCCTTCATCCTTTATACTTCATACTTCATACTTCATCGTGTGTGCCATGCTGATACAGGAAGAACACCAACCGGAACCTACTTGGTTAACCGTGATCCGGCTTTTGAGATGGGATAAACCAGCAGGACGCTTGATTTTGATGATTCCTGCTCTTTGGGCGATTTTTTTGGCATCTCGCGGTATGCCGCCTATTCCACTGGTCGGTACGATCGTATTAGGAACTTTAGCGACTAGTGCGGCGGGTTGCGTTATTAATGATTTGTGGGATAGAGATATCGACCCCCAAGTGGAAAGAACGAAGTCCCGTCCCCTCGCTTCTCGTGCTTTATCGATTCGCACGGGTATTGTAGTTGCTTTTATTGCGATGTGTTGCGCTGGCGTGTTGGCGCTGTATCTGAATCCTTTAAGTTTTTGGTTGTGCGTGGCGGCGGTTCCCGCGATCGTTTTTTATCCGACAGCTAAACGAGTATTTCCCGTTCCTCAGCTAGTACTTTCGATTGCTTGGGGTTTTGCGGTGCTGATTAGTTGGAGTGCTGCAAAAGCTCAATTAGAATATCCTACTTGGTTACTCTGGGGTGCTACTGTTTTGTGGACTTTGGGATTCGATACGGTTTACGCCATGAGTGACAAAGAAGATGATTTGAAAATTGGCATTAATTCCAGCGCGATTTTCTTTGGTAATTATGCAGCCCAAGCAGTGGGACTTTTCTTTGCAGGTACTGTCAGTTTGCTAGCTTGGTTGGGTGTGGTAATGCAGTTGCATTTCGGCTTTTGGCTAGCATTGGGAATTGCCACAATTGCCTGGATTTGGCATTATTCTCAATTGCGGAATTCAGATTTACCCAAACCAGTGTACGGTCAAATATTTCGCCAAAATGTTTGGGTTGGTTTTATCGTGCTGGCAGGGATGATTGCCGGAAATTTATTGTAATGGGTAATGGGTAATGTTTTTTCCCGCATTACCCATTAATCAATCAGAAGGAGACAGAAAAATGAGTATTTCAAAGAGTCAACCTTCCTGAGAAATTAAATATATTGAGAAAATCAATGAAAAAAATCATAATTGGCGTGATGGGGCCTGGTGATAATGCTACCCCATCTGATTTGCAAAATGCTTATGTGTTGGGAAAATTAATTGCTAAAGAAGGATGGGTATTGCTGACTGGTGGTAGGAATGCAGGGGTGATGGATGCTGCTAGTAAAGGTGCAAAAGCCGCAAATGGTTTAACTATCGGTATTTTACCGGGAAACGATCCCAGCAATTTATCAGAAGCGGTGGATATTGCGATCGTTACCGATCTGGGAAATGCTCGCAATAATATTAACGTGCTTTCCAGCGATGTGGTAATTGCTTGTGGCATGGGTGCGGGAACAGCTTCAGAAGTAGCGCTGGCGTTGAAGAGTAATAAAAAAGTTATTTTGTTAAATGACTCTGAGGAAAGTAAGGCTTTTTTTCGCAGTTTATTGAAAGATAACGTTTTTATGGTGGGAAATTCTCAGGAAGCGATTGGGATTGCTAAAGAAATCGTAAATCATCGCGAATAAAGAAACCCGGTTTCTTGAAGAAACCGGGTTTCTATGGGGATTAATTTGTTCTAAATTCTAAGCTGCGCTCAGGTAATTGTCTGATGCACTGGGTTGGCGTCCTTCAAATTGACCGTAATCGAAATAGTGAATCAATCCACTATATAAATCACCTGCATCAACAGATGCTTTCACTTCTGGATATTGTCCGAGATAGTAGTTTTCATCAAACAGCAAGCGGTAAGAACTATTATCGGATGAACTACCTTGGCGACCTTCATTTATTCCCCAGAGTATGAAGTGATCGTATGCGTTATCGTATCCGCCTGCATCAACGGCTTGTTTGACATCGGAATTTCGATCGAGATAATAAGTTTCGTCAAACAGGCGAACTCTTAAATCCCGGTTTTCAAGTACGCCATGAGTAGTGAAGTGGTCGAATACCTTTTCAAATCCACCATTGTTATAAGCATCTCGAACATCAGGATAGAGAGAAAGATAGGTTTTGTCGTCAAAGACTAGCTTGTTGGTAGTGCCAATTTCGGGAATGAAGTTGGTTGAGGTATCGCTAACTGTACTAGATGCTAGAGCGAAATCATTAGAGACATCAGGATCGAAAGTTCTACTCGTTACACCAGGAATGCCTGTAATTGTACCGTTTGGTGGTGGGGTAATCGTAACGTTAACTGTCTTGCTAGCACCGTTTGCCAAGTCACCCAGGTCAAAGGTAATATCATTGCCTGACTGCTGAGCGGGGTTGAGACTGGCGGCAACAAGAGTAACGCCTTCTGGTAAGGTGTCGGTAAGAGTAGCGCCCTTCGCATCATTAGGGCCATTGTTTGTTACTGTAAGCGTGTAAGTGAAGTTGCCTGATACATCTGGGTTTTCATTAACTGTTTTGGTAACTGACAAATCTGCCGATTCAGTAATTTTCACTCGACCTGGAGAATAGCTAAAAACAGGCGCATTGTTTTCATCCATTACCATTGCGTAGACGTAATAATCGCCAGTGGCCACACCTTCAGTATTCCAAACGAAACTACCAGCGCCGTCAGTCTCGGCAAGGTTATCGGCAATTAATATGCCATCAAAACCTTGGTTGTCAGTGTCGTAGAATAGGCTGACTTTGGCATTTGAGTCTGCATCAAAAGCGTTGTAGTTGATAGTAACGTTTGAGTCGGTAATATCTGTAGCTGGGCTAGTTACTTGAATGCTAGGTGCTGCTGAATCTCGGAAGGCACTGTATTGAACATTGCCGAGGTCAGTGGGATTTGCTACATTAATGTCCCAAACCCCTGGTTCTGGGTTGAGTACAATCACAGCCTTTGTGTTGAAGTTAGTAAGCTCATCAACTATTGCTATTTTGCCAGTAGCAGCAAAGTCGGATTCATTTAAGATAGTGCCGTTGGGCATTTTAACTTGAATTGGTACATTGGTAGCTGCATTTTCCCACTCACCATTAAGCAATATCCACTGTGTGCCAGGGGCGACGGTGAAACTATTGGTTTGAGGTACATCCTTAAGACCGAGTTCAAATTTGCCGTCAAAGAAACCTTTGAACCCTAATGGAATACTCAAATTCAAGGGAGTATTTATCTTGCCATAAGCAGCTACAAAGTCGTTCGACAAATTGCCATCGTTACTAAAATTGAGTAAAAACCTGCCCGATCCAAGTGGTGTACCTTTATAAGGCAAAAATGAAGGAATTGTGGAACTGGCATTGCCATCTATAGTGATGTTGAAATTAGCATCGGCAGAGAAGCTAGCCTTATCTGCTTGGATTAAGCCATCAAGGAATGAAAATTTGGCTTCGCTTTTCAGAAACTTTTTATTCCAATTAAGTGTGGCATCTCCTTGCCCATTGGCTATTTTCTCATCAATGATTTTTATTTTGCCAATACCTGTAACTTGCTCGGCGTTAATTTTGGCATCTAGGTCAAGCGCGAGGAGTGATACATCCTCTAAGTTGAAGAATGGCACATCTAGCTTAGGCCCAGCAGTTAGCCCCACACCACCGCCAAATTCAATTTCAGCAGGTGTGGCGATTTTATCGATTTGCCCGGATATCCGTTGAAGAAACGCCCCAGTAGTTCCAATCGGTTTATTAAGATTGTCTGCTTTGAGGGAGATGAAGTTAAATTGTCCGTTTCTGATGCCGAGTCCCCCACCAATTGCGATTCCTGTGGGTATGAGTATTGTGCCTTCGCCCTTGACTTCGTTTCTAATTGTGTCAAGAGTGAGTTTAGCTTCATTTACTCCCCAAACCCCAGGAACAATAGGTATATCTTTTACAGAGAGCGAACCAACAACATCTAAATCAAGAGCGCCATCCGAGTTGCGATCGCTAATCTGAATAAAGTTATCTTCTGCATCGTCTCGAACAAATTGTGCAGTAGCGTTAAACAAAGCAGGTACAGTAACTTTGCCTTGAATCTTTAATATTTCCTCTGGTACGGTAACATATTGCATTCCCAATTCTCTTGCTTCAACCTTCAGCAAGTTCAGGAGGTTGAACTCTATGTTAGGCAAGAAAACTCTACCGCTAATTCCAGATTCACCATTTATGTTGCTAATAACATTGGAATTTTGTAATATGTCTCTGCCGATTTCTTGCCTTTTCGCCTCAAGGGTAGATCGAAAAAGCATAAATGGTGGTAAAGCCTTAATTTGCGGAGGTAATGGCAGCTTCTGCGTAACACTACTAGCTGCTAAGACGAATGTAAAAAAGTCTGGGTCTATATAAGTGAATAGAGGGCTGTTCAACGCTAGAGGATTGTCCGGCGAAGGCTCAACAGAAGCAGAGCTTTTTCGTTCAATTCCCTTTTGTATCGTCAAGCCTGCTTCTGGGTTTTTACCGTTGTATCCAACCGCATCAACCAAAACAGGATTTAAATGCTTGTTAAAGGTGGCATTTTTAAGATAATCTAACAACCCTGGATACGAAAATAATTCATATTTACCTGGTAGGAATGCTTCACCAGCCAAACTGACTAAATCTCCTGACACTATGTAGTGAGTAACACTTCCGGCGTTTTCTGCTTTGAACTGTCCTACCTGTTCTCGATCAATTCCAGGAGAATTGAATGTTACGACCTCTCCTAACTTTCCTCCCCGACTTGTGAAATCAGCCGCTAAAAGTTGGGTTAATGCACCCCCTAAACTGTGACCAGTGATATCCACAGTACGATTTTGCTGATTTTGCTCATTTAACCAGTCTGTAACTGCTGTTTTATTAGCTTGAAACTGATTAAAACCTATTCCAAAAGGATTGGTATCTGCCAAAATATCGGTTATTTTCGTAGGTTCAGTTCCACGAATAGCCAGTAAAGGTGTCTCTCCCAGATCTGATGTCAACCCAAGAGCAAAGAAACCTGTATTGGTAGTTTTTGAATCTTCAAAAATCCTATTGACCTTGTAACCATTGCCAACATCGTCTCCGATTTGCCAATCAAGTCCATAAGCGCTATCTTTGACGAAAAACTCGTATCTTTTGTGCTTGCTGGCGATATCTGGGGCAACATTTCCACTATCATCATTATCATTATCTACAATCACCAAAGTAGCGCTATTCTGCTGCCCGATCGCAGCACCGCCAGTCGGATTTGCCAATGTCAAAGCAATCGTCTCATCGTTCTCATCCGAAGTATCATTAATGATGGGAACAGTTATGGTTTTTTGAGTTTCACCAGGAGCAAAGTTGACTGTAATGGCGGTATTATCGTAATCATCAGGTGCGATCGCATTTCCATTACTTAGATTTAGGGTTGCACTAACACTTCCATCAGTTCCACCGCTACGAATTACGGTCACTGCGGTAATTGGTGTACCATCTTCCGCAACCCTAAATTCAAGAGCGCTAAATTCTAAAAAAGTTTGGTTAGCCTGGATGGGAAATAAGAAATAGTTACTGTTTAGATTCAAGCTAGAAGGCAAAACTCCCCGGATAATTCCGATCAGTTCATCCGGTTCGTTACCTGGCTTGTCAAGATACACTCCTGTACCCGACACACCAGGAATGGGCGAAGATCCCAAAATATAATCAGCAGGTATACCTTTAAGCTGGATTTGATCCTCGTTGGGATTTAAGTCCTCAATGATAACGTAGTGGCTAGTTCCTTGCCCTAAATTATCGCCATCATCATAGAAAGCTTCAGGCCAACTTTCGACTCCCAAGATAAATATATCTTGGCCTGCTCCGCCAAACATACTATCTATTCCACCTAATTCGAGTCCTGGAACGTCTCCAATAGCAATACCTTGGAGTATGTCATTCCCATCACCGCCAACTAGACTGTCATTACTATCACTTCCATAGATAGTGTCGTTTCCACCTACCCCATCGATGATGGCAAAACTGCCTGCCTCTCCTCCACCAATCAGAAAATCATCATCGTTTCCACCAGTTGTAATTAGCGGAGAAGGCAGAGTGTCAGGGTTTTGGGGAATATCCGGGCTTACGGCTACAATAGATGCCGCTCCTCCAATTTCACCGCTAAAACCTTTAACTTCCTCATCAATAGTGCCCGCTCCGGTTGCTGGATTGATAGCAATTCGCAACCCATTTGATGTAAAACCGAAAAGAGTTCTATTTTCAAAAGACAAGCCATAGACATTATTGAAGCCAATGTCGCCAATCTTAGTTGCTTGACCAGCTAGAGTAACCGAGTATAAGCTATCGCTTGTTGTACCTATTGATGTAGCGAAGAATCGATTATTGACAGCATCAAATACTAAATCTCCGCTACTGGAAAATTCAGATCCCAAATTAGCCACCAATGAGGCTGCGCCTGTATTGACATCAATCGTATATAAACTAGAGCCACCAGCACCATACAGTACGTTATTAGAAGCAAATTCCAGAGCATTTAAACTCTCACTGATACCAAAATTTCCAATTAGAGAAGATGAACCTGAACCCGGATTAATTCTGTATAACTGGCTGCCAGTAATGCCAAATAATTGGCCGTTATTAGATAAAGCAATGTCGAAAAATTCTGACCCTGTTGCAATTTGTGTAAATCTTCCCAACGAATCAACTGTTCCTACTCTTCCGTTGAGCGTAGCTATTAAAGACGATCCTGTTCCCAAAGAACTGGTATTCAGGGTGTAATTTCCTGTTGCACCTGAATCAAAACTGGTAGCCCGAATCAGGTAATCAATACCTGGATACTTAGTAAAACTTATCTGTGCATTTGGACGGCCACCTGAGTCATCATCAGAGGAAATCAATTCACCCGTTGAAGCATTTACCAGTTGTAGAAAACTGTCAAAATCAGAGGAGTTGAGGTTAACCTGAATTTGCTGCCAATCAGAAACACCGCTCAAAGTATATTCATCTGCGAATCTACCCGAACGGGTAGGGTTATTCGGATCGGCGCTACTTAAGCTTTCATTAATTGTTTGATTAAGATTAATATTTGCCTGCTCGATCTGAATTTCTTGCCCCTCTAAAGTAATCGTAGCTGTATCATCCTCAGCTTTCATGCGCTGTAAATCTTCAACTTCCAGCTTTTCACCCCGAACTAGCGCCGAAAAAATTTCTCCTTCATCCCCTGGAGTATCTGCATCATTCAACTGATTATCTAAAGCATGACCAATTTCTTCCAAAAGCACACTCACAACTGCTTCGGTATTAGCAACATTTTCAGTTAAAAATTCCCGCGATAAATAAATCGTGTTATTAGCAGCAGCAAACGCACCTTTCGCACCATTAATTTCAGCCGAATTACGAATCTCAATCTTGGGAAAAGTGCTAAAGTCTCCCGCTATCCAAGTTTTTGCCAAAGCATTAGCACTTGCAACGTTGAAGCTGTTCCCAAATGCCACCTGCATCTTCGCACCAAAATCAGGTGCAGTTGCAAATCCTTTCAGCAAATTTTGTGCAGTTTGTAATGATTCTGCCGTACCACCTGTGAGCAAATCGTTATCTGCGAAACTATCTGTCAGTGGTTTGTGTTCTAAAATACCAGTGATGGGATCTACAACTAGACTTAGGTCATTGTTGAATAACTTTTGCATATCACTCCTCACAAAGGAAAAAAACAGTCGAAATATGTCGATCGAGCTTTTGCTGTAAAGCTTTCTGACGCCTTGCACCATTGCAGATAACTAGGCATCAGACTCTCCTGCCTATCTATTTGGCTCAGGCTCGAATTTTTATGCGGAAAATCGCCAATTGTAATAAATATTTATAAAAAGCTGGTGATAAAACCTGTCCACGACGCACGACGCGCTAGGCTTGTCATCATTGCAAAAACCCGGTTTCTTGAAAAAACCGGGTTTCTTTGCTGGTGCTTATCCGAATATTCACTTAAGTATAAATTACTATAATTGCTTTCAGGAGTACCAAAAATCCATCCGCGCTCTGCCCTTTAGGGCAGAGCGCGGATGAAAAAAGAGTTGCGATCGCCATTGCCTGGTGCAAAATCCAACCCTGTTGTATTAACCAAAGTTTGTCCGTAAAAACTCTTCATATTTAATTTCAGTAATTTTGCATCTTACTTAAGGCAGAGATTATCAAAAAAGCTGTAATATCAAACCCGTGAAATTACTGAAATTTAAAGTAGCAACAGCAGAGAAAGCCGAATAGCAAGACTTGTAGGCGGAGATTGAGTGTGCGATCGCGCTCAAACCCTGCAAAATAGAAAAGTAGCTCAAAAAATAAGTAAGGCTTTTTTCAGTAGTTTATCCCTAGAGAATATATTCCTGGTCGCTCGTCCGCAGATGGCGATCGAAGTTGCTAAAGAAATAGTAAATAATACTCGTTAACTATCGAAAGGCTGATTTACCTTATTTTAATTACCCATCAGTGGAAATAAATTAAGCTTTATAAAACTAAACATTTATTGTAATTACCAAATATGGCCTTTCTATGGCAGGATGCGATGCTTTTTAGAAAAGGCTAACTTTTAATTATTAAGTAAAAAGATTTGACAAAGCGGTGGGGTGACTTATGAATAATAAATCAATGGCGATCGTCAATGGCGATAGTAATTATTTTGATTGGGCAAAAATTAGCATTACAGCTATTGCAATGGCTTTCAGCTTGTCGGGAGTAGTTAACGCCCAAACAGTTACCCCATCCGAAAACTTTCGCTCTAGCGAAGATGAGATATCTGCGATCATTTATTTACCGGATGTAAAATTACAACAATTAGCACCTCAGTCGATCGTCGTAGCAGCTAATCAGCCTGTAACTGATGCAGTAGGAAAAATTTTACAGGCTTATAACGGTCAAAGTGTTGGTATTAAAGATTATGAGGTAAATATTAATCCGGTTACCCATCAAGCAACCATTAATTTTATCATCGACGATCCGCGCGGTGCGGAAGTTTTTGACAGTATGAGTAGTGCGAATCAATATGCTTTGTTTGAATCGATTCGGAGAAGTTTGTTGAGCCAATCTATTTACAACATCGACCAAGTTAATTTCGCTGCTAATGGCCAAAGTTTTGATATTTGATATCATTAACTTAAAGATATAGGCTTTCAGGTAAAAGCAATGGGAAGAGACTAAGGTGATAACTCTGGTGCAAGATGTGAGATGATAAAGTAATTGGTACTGTTGACAAACTAGGTCGATCGTATAAATATCAAAAATGTTGAAAACCTCTGCTTAAACTAAGAATTTTATCATTACCATCACCATCAACTAAACGCACATCAGTATCATTAGTAATTCTGCCCACAATAGCCGCACCTTCTCCTAACTTTTTCACCAATTCTTCAGCAGCTTCTAAAGGAAGACACAAAACTAATTCAAAATCTTCTCCACCATACAACACCCATTCGATCGCTTTTTCTAGGGATACCAATTTATTTAAACTAGGCGGGATGGGAAGTTTTTTCCCGTCTATTCTTGCACCTAAACCACTCATCGTACAAATTTGTACTACTGCATCTGCTAAACCATCGCTGCTATCCATTCCGGAAATGGGAAATGAGGAATCGTGAATGGGTAGTTGAGAATTAAAAATATCAAAAATTACGGGTAAAATATCTAATCTAGGTTTCGGGCGTTGATGGGATTTGATTAATGCGTTTTTTTCGGCGTCGCTGAGATTTCGTCCTAATTCTGGATGCAATAATAATTCCAAACCCGCTCTCGATGCGCCGTGAAAACCCGTAACTACGATCGCATCTCCCACTTTAGCAGTAGAACGGCGAATAATGCGATCGGGAGATGCTTCGCCAAAAGCAGTAATCGAGATGGTGACGATCTGCGATCGTACCACATCTCCCCCCACAATTACAGTCTGATATTCTTGCAAACATTCTGCCATTCCCTCATAAAGTTTTTCCACCCAACTAACAGAAATATCCCCCCTCACTCCCAAACCAACCGTAATTCCCAAAGGCGTTGCACCCATCGCCGCCAAATCCGATAAATTAGCAGCTACCCCACGCCATCCCGCATCTTCTGGCGAAGTAGTAGCATCGCTAAAATGTACGCCATCCACCAATACATCAGTCGTCACTACTAAACATTTTCCCGCTGACGTTGCCATTACTGCTGCATCATCACCGATAATTTCAGCAGGACAAAACTTTTGCAACCGTTTGAGCAGTCCTTGTTCTCCAACATCTTGAATTTTAATATTCTCCACCTTTTCAACCCAAAATCAAAATTTTTTTCCTATTCAAGCATCAATTATACACCATCAAAAAATAATAAATTCATCTGCGTTTATCTGCGTTAATCCTCTTCTATCTGCGATAAAAATAAAAATTTCTCTCATATCAACAACAATCAAATATATCATTAATTTAATTTAAAACATCCAATTGATTTATCCAATCAAATTAGGATTCCCAGTCAAAATCACCAAACCTTCACCTTTAAAATCCACATCATGAGTGACTAGTTTCAGTTCCTTTGTCCTACACAATTCAGCCAACATCTGATCGTTAAAGTCGGCTTCTCCTAAGGAATAATGCCTCAATATTACCCCTAAATCTACTAACTCAAAGCCACTCTCTATTCGTTCGCATTTTTCCAAAATTTTCCGCGATTGTCTGGCTATTTTCTGAGCAACCGGGCGGAATTCATGACTTTTTCGATAAATTTTGAACTCGGCTGCTTTGGTAACTGTAGGTAACTCATTATAAAAGAATCTTGCATAAGCATTAATAAATTCAGAAAGCACGAAACCATCGAGTAATATCCGACCTTTGACACTGCGGATTCGTCTTAATGCTAAAGTATAAATATCTCTAATTTTAGGAGAACGCTCACCTTGCGGCCCATAAATATATAGCCAAATATTTGCATCAAATAAGACTGCATCTAAATGGCTAAATTTGTAATCATTGATGGGGTGAACTAAGCTATTCGTCAAAATAATATTCCCCAAAAGCTTCTCTGGCAGCCGCCTCCCATTTTTCCGGGTCTTCTAAATATTTTTTTACCCAAAAAATCGTATCCTCAAGGTCTGCTGCATCATCAGGTTCGATATCCACCACATTTAAACATGAGGCTATTTGTTGTTCCGGAAATTCTGCATACAAATGACCGATTGCTTCTGCTAAAAAAGCTGAAGTAACATCCTCCGCATCCTGAAAAGAAACGATCGCTTTTTTACCTTCTTTAAAAGCATTTGCAATCTTCTCATAAACTTTCCGACCATCTTCCGATGCAATACATAAATTATCTCCAATAACTTCAGCAACTACTATCTTGACTTTATTCCCGCTTTCCCATTCGCAAGATTTTAAAAGACTCATAATTAAAAACAGTAGTTTTACTGATATACAATTTTACCAGACAAAAGCAAAGAATAGTCCCTGAGAATGCTCGGGAGTATTCGCATTAAATTAGCTTTGCCTATGGTGGCAATTGATTTTATTCTATTCAAGCTTCATCAGCTTATCAATTCAAGTTAGTTTGACCGCATCACGAAAGCTAGATTGTTTTTAGTTAGGTAGTTTAATTAACTCGTCGTAATGCAATTTTTCGACTATCGAAAAGTTTTTCTACTGCTTCAGTTAACATTTTGATAACTTCGGGATCGCACTCTTTGAGAAATTCCTCTGCCTTGAGATTTTGATTTTCCTTAAAAAATTCCCCTGTCTTAGTATTTTGAGTTTCTTTAAAAAATTCTTTGGCTTTTCGCAAGAGATCTCCTACGCGATCGAAACCCATGTATTTGATAATAAAAGTAGTGATTGGAGAATGTTTTAAATCGTAAGAAGATTCTCGATTACGTCCTTTAGATAATAAGTCTAACACCTCACTTTCTAGCGCATTTCTTGGCTGATGACCTTCCGTAACATCTGGGATAAAGTTTTCCAAAGCGACCATATTGAGTTTTCTACTCGACAGTTCTCCCATCATAGTAGAAATTGGAATATCCTGTCCCATCCGATAAGAAAGTGCTTCAAGAATAGCCACCGCAGTTAGTTTGCTTCCCAAATAAAGTCTAGCAACTTCCAAGTTTTTACTTGTTCTAGAAATTAGTTCTTGATATATTCGATCGTCTGGTTCTCCCATAAACTGTTGAAACACCAGTTCCGGTTTCAGGAAGTTCATAAAACCTTCCATCTTCTGCAAAGATTTACGATATCCGTTCACCGTGTAAGAATTAGCATTACTTAATTCGTGATTAGTTTCTGGTAATAGATTCCATGTATTGTCTAAAAAATCGGCTGAATTGTGATAAGCAAAATTTTTCACATCCCGATTAGCTAATCTAACTGCTCGCTTAACTACATCAGCAGCTTTTTCTTCTGTCCATCCAAAGTTATATTGATTGCTGATATTTATCATTCGCTGATACAGCAAATCCATTGCAGTTAAACCAGATTCCAATTTAGGACGAAATGGAATTGTTGCTTCTATACAAGCTGCTATTTCAGCGATGATACTCTCAGGCAAAATATTCTCCAGACATTTAGCAGCAATCACTGCACTCAAAAATTCATTTTGTCCGGCAAATGGAGAAAGAGTTTGGCATGGAGAAAAGCCAAATACAGATGCTACAATATTGAATCCGTGTTCTTTAGGTAGTTCATCCGATTCGCGAATTACGATATGTCCGCGAACATCCTTGACAAATGGCGTGATGTAGCTGCTGATATTGAGGCTGATGCCATTATCAACTTGCACGTATACCAAGTCGTGGAACAAAGCCGCTAACACATCAACTGGTTCTTCCGTGCTCCCTACCTCAAAAATGTGTTCTGGAGTATGAAAAAATCGCCAAGGGCCTGTCATTGTTTGGCTGATTAGTTCTGCAATTTGCTCTAATTGGCTGGGTGTAGCTTCCCCATTTAACTCTTTAATGGCCCGTCCCAAACAATTGAGGCATTTATCTTGAGCTTCTGTTACCTGCATCTTAACCTCCCCGTTCTCCCTGATACAAGTGCATGGTATCAAAGGCGTTTACAAAAACGCTATCTATAAATTAAAAGACTCATGACTTAATTAATTTTGATAGACTTACTAAGCCAGTAAAGGGTAGCGCTTTAGCCTAGCATAGTATGAAAAGCCTCATTAGTCTTTCATATAATTATCAAAGTATTTTTCCCACTCCATATAAAAAAGCAGCATTAAGAGATTAGAGTAAATATGGGCATCTGTCGGTAGCCTTAACAACCTTCCGAACTAAGTAACATACCATAAACCGTGCCTGACGGGATGAGGAGTAAAACCTCATATCGTGCCTTCTGTAGTTAATAGCATCTTAGACTATCTTTAAATTTTCGGAAATTTGTAAAACATATCCCCGTCGGGATCGACTTCTGGAACTGCTCCAAAGGCTTTGATTTGCTGTTCTAAGTATTGTTTGGCTAAGAGAGATTCTACTCTAGATGCTGCGGCTAGTTGAATTAGAGAAATTCGGCTGTTTTGCTCTTTGAGTAATTTATAGAAAGCATTTTCTAATTGTTGCTGCTGATGTTTTGTCTGACTTGCTCTAAAGATTAGTAAGCCTGCTATTCCAGCTAGGGTGAGTATAAATAGGTATTCTAGTATTACCATACAGTGAGAAAGTGAATGAATAGTTGAGATAGAAAGAAGTTGTGAATTTATAACTATTTTATTTTGTTTAGTGAGGAATTAGGTAAATTTCACAAAAGCTTAATCAAATATTCGCTAAATAATTGAAAATTTTATTTTTTATTCAATAAATGAATGGGATGATTTTGCGAGTTTTTCGCTGATATTCTTTGTATTGCTCGCCAAATCTGGCAATTAACATTTCTTCCTCAATAGCGATTCGGTTGTTCAACCAAATACCACAAACCAAACACATCAATATAAAGGTGAATAAGCTACCGTGTAAGAGGGTGCAACATCCCGAAAATAGTAATAAATAGCTGAGGTAAATGGGATGGCGGACGAGCCTGTAAATACCATTGGTGATTAGTTGACGATCTGACTTGACGGTAATGCGATCGAACAAATTCTTCAATTTACTGATTGCCGCTTGATTAATGATAATTGCTATGATGATTAAAGATATGCCGACCATCTCTAAATAAACAATATTGGTAGTTTTATTGCGAGAAAGATCGTAGATTGCTAACCAATGAACTGCCCAAATACCAAAGAAACTTACTGCTAAAATAAGGCGACCTATTGGGCGTTTATACTGTTCGTCTTCAGTAGTTTTAGCCAATTTTCCATAGCGAGCCGCCCGCCAAATTGTTGCCAAAAAGAAAACTATATAACTTAACAATAAAAAAATGACTTGCCAGTGCTGTAACACTCCGAATGTAATGGCGGGTAGTCCAACGAATAAACTCAGGAATACCAACAAAGCGATAATTATTTTTTTGGCTCTTTTCCAACCGTTCATAGTAGCGGAAAAGTGGTGAGCAATGAGTAGGATATTTTCAGATTGCTAGATGAATAGTTTGGTGATTCAACTGCAATCTGAAATCAATTTTAACAGTTATCAGTTATCAGACAGTTCGGAACACTTTAAGCCAACAACTATACGCCTTAATAACTGATAACTGTTTACTGATAACTGATTTAAGCAACCGAAGGTTCGACTAAGTTTTCTGTTCCTTGGATTACTTTAGCTGATTCAATCGTGTCACCTTGCTTGAGTTTTTCTAAAACATCTTTACCTTCTGTCACGAAGCCAAAGATAGTATAGCGACCGTCGAGTAAGTTGAGACCAGCAGGAGTTAATTCTGGTTCAAACAAGAAGAAGAAGAACTGTGAAGAAGCACCGTTAGGGTCTGATTCCGGACGAGCCATTGCCACGGCGCCGTAAGCAGAGAATGGTAGGACGGGCTGGTCTCGATAACGACCGGCATCTTCCAGGGTAATGCCATAGATAGGTGCGTTATCGCCCCGCACTAAAATTTCTAGAGGAATCGCGCGATATTTTCCGGTAGCTGGGTCGATAAAACCTTGTTCTTGGCCCGGGGGATCGCCGGTTTGTAGCACGTAAGATTCTTCGGCGCGGATAAATGGCATACCGTTGTAGAATCCTCGCTGAACTAAGTCAACAAAGTTACCAGCTGTCACCGGGGCGCTGTAGCCGTCTACAACGATGGTGAGAGAACCTTTGTTGGTGGTCATTTCCACGGTAGCGCGACCTTTGAGTTGAGGAAGGTTGCTGTATTCAGATGGCACTTCAAAGGGAAATCCTTGCACCATCAACTCTTCTAATTTGCTCACGAAGTTTAGTGTTTTAGAACGTTCTTCGGAGATCAGATTTTTATCTTGGGCTTCTAAAGCGGTTCTCAGTTGACCGATTCCGGCTTCTATGTTTGCGATCGCATTTTCTGCTTCTGGTTTGCGATCGTCGGGAACGCTCTCTAACAATTTAGCGCGATCGCTCAAAATTAAAGATGCTTTGCTGATATCTCCAGAAATGGCACTCCAGCGGCGATTAGCCCGCAGTTGGTTGGAAATGTCTTCCAAACTCTTTTGCAGTTCCCTAACAGGCTCATTATCTATGGGTAAGGCGTACCGCAATAGTGCTTTCCCATCGGTAATGGCATTGCCTGCTGGTAGACGACTCTCGCGACCACTGCTGCCTAAAAAGTTCCATCCGGCACCGCTCAGACTAATGGAGAGGGAAACTAGCAGCATCATCAAGACCCCCGTTCGGAGCCAGCGTTTTAACGCATTAAAGATTGGAAGACTCTTTCGAGGCATAAATAAATTATTTAATTACACACGCTCCTCAATTTTCCCATACCGTTGGCTAGGGGAAAGGATGAAGGATGAACTCAGAATTCAGAATTGAGGAGTCACAAAATTTTCCCTTTCTCCCTGCCCCCTGCTCCCAGCCCCTTTCGTCTCCCATCGCTTCAGCAAAACAGCCCCTAGTCCCCTAACAGAGGTACAATTAAAGGCCGATTGATCTGGCTGTGAAAAAAGCTTCATGATTTCTAGTAACGACTTTCGACCCGGTGTGTCAATTGAATGGAATGGCGGTGTTTGGCGGGTGGTGGAATTCCTCCACGTCAAGCCAGGTAAAGGTTCGGCTTTCGTGCGGACAAAGCTGAAAAACGTACAAACCGGGAATGTGGTAGAACAAACTTTCCGAGCCGGGGAAACTGTACCCCAAGCTAATCTGGAAAAAAGTACGATGCAACATACGTACAAAGAGGGCGATGAATATGTCTTCATGGATATGGAGACTTACGAGGAATCGCGATTATCTGCTACCCAAATTGGCGAACGTGTCAAGTACCTCAAAGAAGGTATGGAAGTAAACGTGATCCGTTGGGGAGATCAGGTAATGGAAGTAGAACTACCCAATGCGGTGGTGTTGGAAGTGGTTCAAACCGATCCTGGAGTGAAGGGAGACACGGCGACTGGCGGTACTAAACCTGCCATTGTGGAAACTGGTGCTCAGGTGATGGTTCCCCTATTCATTTCTATAGGAGAGCGCATCCGCATCGACACTCGCGATGATAAATATCTGGGTCGAGAATAATTGAGTATCCAGAAGTTGTAGGGCGGGTTTGCCCTAAATTTGGCATTTGATGCCAAACTTATCTTTAAACCCGCTAATACAGGATAAGTTTTTCAGTTTGAGTTGCTTGAGAATTTAACGAGTCTGCGCCTTTCATACCCACTTATACGAATGTTAGGTGAGTATGAAAGGCTAATCTCGACGGTGAAGCATGGCGGGGTAGGCGTTAGTGCTATAGACTTCCCATCAGTTACTACCTAGCCTCAACCATATCTATTAGGGTTGGCGATCGGTACTTCACATGGCAATTCAATGCTTAACTCCAAAAGATTGCTGAATTTGAGTCTAATTGCTGATTACATGGGATTTAATAAGCTGTGGAATTGGATATTAACGAACTCCGCGAACTCCTGACGGTTTTTAATCAAACCGAAATTACGGAGTTAAACCTGAAGAGTAACGATTTTGAACTGACGCTGCGTAAAAGCACTCCGACGATCGTTCGGGAAGTGTCTGAGGCGAGTGTTGGCTTGCTGCCATCTCCATTGCCTGTATCGGCAGAACCTAAAGATGTGGCATCTTCTAGACAGATGGCCACGAGTTTAGCGCCTGAGAGTGGAACGGCTACTCCTACTCCGCCATCGGCTTCGCCCCAGGCGGATCAAAAATGGATAAGCATTAATTCGCCGATGGTCGGAACCTTTTATCGCTCACCTGCGCCGGATGAACCTCCGTTTGTCGATGTGGGCGATCGCATTCGAGTCGGTCAAACAGTTTGTATCATTGAAGCAATGAAACTGATGAACGAGATCGAAGCGGAAGTCTCCGGACAGGTGATGGAAGTTTTGGTACAAAATGGCCAGCCTGTGGAATACGGTCAAATTTTGATGCGGATTAACCCTGATGGATAATTACTGTATTGTCATAAAAAAAAGAACTGGTAAAATTTGGGGATCAGTTGGTTCCAATTTAATTCAATGAAACAAGCGCAACCTGTACCGCAAGAAGTTGTGCAACAAGTGGCTGAGTACTTCAGTATTTTGAGCGAGCCAATGCGCCTGCGGTTATTAAACTTACTCCGCAATGGCGAAAAATGCGTCCAAGAGCTAGTAGAGGCAACCGAAACCAGTCAGGCAAATGTTTCTAAACACCTGAAAGTGATGTTGCAAGCGGGTATTCTCAGCCGCCGAACCGAAGGGACCTCCGCCTACTACAAGGTGGAGGACGAGTTGATTTTCGATTTGTGTAATCTAGTATGCGATCGCCTAGCCAGTCGCATCGAACAGCAAGCACGTCATTTCCGTGACTTCAGCCTTGCTAGCAAGGAATGAGGAGGCACAAAAAAGAGTGGCAGAGTGGGACAGCAGGAGAAGGAAAAAATATTTTCATCCCTTTCCCGATACCCTTGGCCACTCCCAATTTCACAGTGGAAAGTTTTTCTGAAAGCTTTCGCGAGTTAATGGTTGCTCCAACTCTAACCCTTCGCCGCCTAAAGTCTCTAGCTGTTTTCCATCTACAGCGATCGTCACCTTCGCATTCGGATTTAAACTGGTCGCAGTGTAAATCACTTGTCCCAACCGTCCGGTCATGGAAGCACTACCACCACCTTCGGTAAACTCTTGGGACAAATCCACATTCACTGTATCGTTTTCTACCTTAACGCTGCGAAGTTTGGTTCCATCGGGTATGCTGCTGGAAACATCTTGTAGGCTGTCACCTGGCCCAGCTAATAAACGGTTAAACGCTTGCTCTAAAATAGCGCTGTCATCTTTACTGGCAGTCTTATCTAGGGTAACCGGACGAGCAACTAACTCGAACTTGTTATCTTTTTCTTGAAGCCAATAAACTTCTGCCGTTTCCGGTTGTGCGACTGGCGACTGCTCGATGGAAGAAGGTGTGTTAGTCGCAGTAGGAGTAGGGGTGGGAGTAGGAGTGGGTGGATTAAGCGCCAACCAAACGGTTCCAGCACCAATTGCCACGATCAACCCTCCAACAGTAGCGATCGCAGCATTAGAAATACGACGACGCGGCGGGCGATTATCCATAAAAAATTTCCTCCTGGAAAATAGATAGTTTTGTTGTGAGGATATGATATATCACACCTACCTGAAACCCCGATAGTTTCCGGTAAGATGCTACAGAATATAATTAAACATTTCCATATCTAAGATTACAGCATCAGACCAAATTAAACTGATGCCATCACCCTTACTGAAAAATTAAAAACCTAAGATTTAAAAGGAATTTTCACGATAGACAAAACGTGCTGATTAGCTATTCCTGTCAATTGCCTAGTAAAGAAGTTACGTTGAATTTCTCAAACGATAAAATGCTATCTGCAAGAAATCTATCATTAAATTAGATTGCCTTAATAGACGAGATCAGTTGCTATAAATTCAGAAATTATAAAACCCATCTGCTTTTAACAGATAGGTTTCTTAGTGTTGTTAATTATATAAGCTCAATATTTTTTATCCTGCTTTTATTATGCCCCCTGTAATGATGAGCGTGCTATCTCATTGGACTGATTTGCTTCCTCACCTATAGGTAGAGTTTTTTGATGGGATGGAGGCAACGGAGCCTGCGATCGCTTGGATAATTTAGTCACAAAAATCCGCCGATTTTGTGATACTTTTCGGCTTCTTGCCCCTTTCCAAAAAATATTGTAGAGACGTTTTACGAAACATCCCTACAATGGTTCTAGGCGACAGACTTTAATTTCTAAAGATGTCTATTATTTGCCAAACATGATATTCTTTCTGCCTACCTCACTATAAAAAACCGCAGATATCGCCTATAAACCCCTAAAATTCTATTTTTGTAAGTTCGATATCACTTTCTCAACTGAAAGCGCACTGGCATTTTATCGGACGGATAAATTAACAGGTTTTGCTGTAATTCTTCTAGAGAAGAACGACCGTTGACTAACTCCCAGTCGAAGTGGCGCAGCAATAATGCTAGCATCATCGTTCCTTCCAGCATCGATAAATGCTCTCCCAAGCAGCGATGCAGCCCAGAACCAAAGTCGATCATTGGTAGTGAAGTAGTTTCTTTATTCTTGTCCAACCAACGTTCTGGCAGAAATTCCTCTGGATTAACATAGACTTGGGGATCTCTTCCGGCTGCCAGCATAGACCAGGATACTCTCGTACCGCGCGGAATCACTTTACCCTCAATTACAGTATCCCGTTGCGCTTCCAATGAAGTAGAACCGGAAGCAACTGAATAAAGGCGCAGAGTTTCTTTGAGAATGGCGCTAATATAAGCCAATTCCTTGAGGCTTTCGATATTTATCCCTTCTTGTTTCTGCCAAGCTCGGTCAACGATGTCCCGTGCTTGCTGAAAAACTCTGGAATTTAAGCTCAATTCTCCGACTGCAAAGGATAAAGTATGGGCGGTGGTGTCAGTACCGGCGATTAATAGCTCAACAGATTCTGCGATTAAGGTTTCGCGATCGTATTTTGCTTCTTTAGCCGCAATTTTGACTAACATCGATTCCCTAAACAAAGGACTGAGTGATGGTAAATCAGTCTGGTTTTGTTCTCTCATCTGTAAAGCTAAGTCTACCCTGGGAGTAAGAAATTCCGTTAAATATCGCCTTGCTGCCCAATAAGAGCGGGAATTTTGCGTTGGCAAATATTTCATCCATATTTTCTCCCCCGTAGCTTGCCGTAAGAAACGATAGCCTACAACAGACATCGCTTCGTACACCTTGCCAACTTCCAGCGGTGGGCCTTCATGACTAGTACCGTTTCTCTGGACGGGGATACCTAGTACCAGACAAGAAATCACTCTCATGGTTAGTTCCACAAACAGAGGGTCTACCTCAACTTCTTTCGGTGGTGCAGCTTCTTTGAGTGTCTCAATTACTTGGTAGCAGGCTTGGTTAATTATTTCCGAATATTTGGAGAGACTGCTAGAACTGAATTCCGGGTTCCAAACCTTGCGTCTCCACTGCCATTCAGTTCCGGTTTCTCCAATCATAATCGGGCCGCTGATATCGTTCCAAGCTTTGCGTAATCGCTCGGATCTAATTAAGCTACCATCTCTCATCCCATTGACGATGGTATCTTCGATCGCTTTTGGTTTACTTAAAATAACAACTGGAGTATTGCCATTCCACATCACGTACATCGGGCCTAGCTGTTGACTCCAATCAAATAATAATTGGAATAATTTCTTCTGTTTTACCGCTGCTAATATTTGTGGCAGATTTCCTAACAGCCAGTGTTTGGGAGGTGAAGGAAGCGTTCGTAGCGATTTGTATGCCTTCTTTTGTTTCCACCATCGCCAACTAAGTACGGAAGCTAAACTAGTAACTCCTAATACAATCGCTAAATATGAAAATAATGAAGAAGAAACACTCATTCGATCGGTAATATCTTGAAACATAAATCCGCCTTCGTTTACCAATGTTTAGTCTGGAAAGGAGGCTCCCGCCTACTTTCCTAGTTCCCAGGCTGAGCCTGGGAACTAGAGATCGAGAGGCTGGAGCCTCGCTTAACTTAATGCCATTCGTACATAATCTTCTAGCGGGATGGGAGTAAGAAAGAATTCAGGATTCATCAAGATAAATTCAGCATAAATAATTGCCGTGTTTTAATACCGCTAGCAAAATCAAATTTTTAGCTATCTGAAATTAGGTAGTGGTATAAAACATTGTCTATTTGCTGTTTGAACTCTGCATTCTTCATCAAAACTAACCTTTTACGTAATTACTCATTTTTAACAGGTGGTTGTAATTTCACGAAAGCAGCAATTTCCATTTGCTGTTGGTTGATGTCTAATTTGAGTAGTCTGGCGGTAATTCCATTATCTTGTAACTTACGAAGATCCAATTGTTCGCTGAGAGTTTGAGCCAAAGGACTTAATAAAAATTCCGGTACTGGTTCGTTATTAATAGATGCTTGAGGAGAAATCAATTGTATTTGATGACCGGATACTATACCTACGCCTGACTCTAAATTAAGAGTTAGTTGTTTATCATTACTTTCTCCAGGTGCTGGTTCCCCTGTTTGTTGTAATGATACTTGAAAACGCAGGCGATCGTTAGCCAAAAATTCCACTTTTGGATTCACAAACTCATAAGCTTGTGATTGTTGACCGCCCATATTACCTAAAAAACGGCTGCCGATAGTACGCAACCTCGCTGTTACGGCTGGAGATTCTAACAGCTTGTTGATATCTTGCTCGGTTAACACTAAGCGCAAACCAGCTTGTAATGGCTCGCGTAAAGTGTTAGTCGGCAATCTCTGACCTTCAGTAGATGCAGCCTGACCTCGCTGCCTGAGACTTTGAATATCAACTGCTAGGGGGTCGGTTTCCAATTCCAGCGCCGCAATCCGAAGAGTTGGCGTTACCCACAAACCTCGACTGGCAATGCGTACCCGTTCTACCTTACCTCGGATCAATTGGTGGGAAGGAGCGTTATCAACTCTGACTTGCAACTGTTCCACCTTTTCAAACCGAGAACGAATCGCATTTTGGGCAACTCGATCTACAATGAAACCAACTGGAGAGAGGCCACCAAGTAAGCCAGATAAGAGAATGACAAATAATTCCATTGGAGATTAGTAATTTTTAATTGATTGATTGGGATTACCGAAGAGAGTCAAGTTGCGGTAATTTTAGCAGTACGCCAGCAAAAAACCAATAATAAATCGCTACGGGGTCTAAATCTAGCGGATAATAGATCGGATTAATGCCAATAAACAACACGAATCCCCACAAACAAACTGCCAAACAGCGCAACTTTCTATTCTTAATTGAACGATAAGCTTTAAAAGTCAGATAAATTAGGGTAGCAATTACTACCAAAAAAGCCAGCAAGCCTACTAGCCCTATTTCATATAAAATTTTGGCGTAGTAGTTATCAATTATTGCAACTTCGCCAAAAATCCGCGCCGCATTGGTAGCACGGCCTAAACCATTGCCCAAGATGCTTTGTAATTCACTAATTACCCAACTAAATTGGTTGAGGGAAAACCAATCTATATCCAAATAATTACCGAGATTTAAAAAATTAGTTTTGGCAGCAAGTACGAACAGAACTATTAGAGAAACGTCGATCATTATCCACTGCTTAATTTTTCCTCCAGGAGCAGCAACAAATAGCAGAATCATTAATATGATAGGAACCATAACTAGAGCGGTTCGTTGCCCGGAAAAAATTGCCGTTACTAAGAGAAACGTCATTGCTAAAAAACTGATATTTCGCCATTTACGGGAAGTTTCGCTGACGGCAGCCCCTACGATCGCAAAAGCATTAGCGATCAGAAACCATGCCCAATGCCAAGGAGTAGCAAATGTTCCGGGTAAGCGGATTAATCCGAGTTCTGGGTTAAATAAAAGTGCGCCACCAACAAAACATCTGGCATCTAAACTTGCTTTGAATAAAGTATCGCCTTCTAATCCGCTAGTGCCAATACATCGACCATTTAATAGCAATAAGTATTGAATGAAGGCGAGAGTGCAGCAAATCAAGGCGAGGACTACGTGCAGGCGAATGAAAAATCGTAATTCTTTTTGACTGCGAATTAGATAATAGGCGCAAAAAATTAGGGGGATATACCCTATGAGTGCTTTTAAGCCGATAATTCCCATCAAAAAAGGTTGTTCGCCCAAATCGGGATCGCTCGGTCGATCGCCGTTAATGAAGATAAATGTTAATAAGGAAAATAACAATAAACCTAATAGCGGCCATTTTAAAGGTTTGGCAATGAAGATCGGTAAGTTTTGTCGATAACAATAAAAAAGTAAAGCAATTAAGGCGGGGAAATAAAAAACATCTTTAGTGAATTGAAATAGAGGATTTCCGCCGCCAATAGTGTAAGCAAGCGTACCGACGAAAGGTAGGTAAATAAGGAATGCCCACAAAGCTTTGCGGGCATATTGATAATAAAGAGGCATGGTTTAAGTACAGATGGGTTGATTTTATCAAAACAGAATTCAGAAGTCATTCGCTGTGAATTCAGAATTTTTATCTGTGTGACTGGCGAATGAATAAACGGGTTTAAGATCCCCACTAAATCGAAGATTTAGTTGTCAACAAGATAGTGGCGAGTCTGAATCTCCCACTAATTAATTCTGACTCCTGAATTCTGAATTCTTCTTCAATTTAAAGCTGCCTCGATCCACTGTTTGATAGTTGGTACAACTTCATCAAGCGCGATTTCTCGAGCTTGATGATTGGCGCGTTCTACCACTTCAACTTTGCCGGATTTGAGAGATTTTCCGGTCACGATGCGATAGGGAATTCCGATTAAATCGGCATCTTTGAATTTTACACCTGCGCGTTCGTTGCGATCGTCTAATAAAGTTTCAATTCCGGCTTGGTTGAGTTGAGTATATAGTTTTTCTGCGGCTTCCATTTGTTCGGTATCGCTGATGTTGGGAACGCAAATGATAACGTGATAAGGTGCGATCGCAACAGGCCAAATTATGCCATCCTTATCATAGGATTGCTCTACCGCTGCTTGGGCTAATCGTGAAACGCCAACACCGTAACAACCCATCACTAAAGGTACTTCTTCCCCTTGTTCGTTGGTGTAAGTTGCTCCCATTGCTTTAGAATATTTGATGCCAAGTTGGAAGATGTGACCGACTTCAATTCCTCTGGCACTTTGGAGAGTTTGTGCGGGGTTGTGAATGGCCCGATCGCCAGGACGAGCTTTTCTTACATCTACCACAATTTCTGGTAATTTAAACTGGTCGCCCCAATTTGCCCCAACAACGTGATAACCAGATTCATTAGAACCTGTAACGAAATTCTTTAGCTCAACCGCAGTCTTATCAACTAATCGGAGAAACTTAGCAGCTACTTGCTTTTGAGCAGAAATATAATCATCACCAATATCGGGAGCAATATAACCCAAAGGTAAAGATTTTGCCGCCCATTTTTGTTGCGCCTCTGCATCGGGAACCGTCAGCGCCAACAAAGTTTTACCGCCATAGTTTTTACCCAAGTTAGTTAATTCATTTTGCAATTTTACTTCATTAACTTCTTGATCACCTCGAATGCTCACCAGTACCAGCACTGTCATACCATTATCGTAAACAGCTTGGTAAAGAACATTCTTTACTACTTGAGTGGGAGAGCATTTCAGGAATTGACACAATTTTTCGATCGTTTCTGTTCCCGGAGTTTCCCGTTTTTCATAACTGTTAAAAGGAGCAGTTTCTGCATCTGCTGGCAAAGAAACTGCTTTTTCTACGTTCGCAGCATACTGCCCATCTTCCGTGTATAAAACTTCATCTTCTCCCGCTTCCGCCAGTACCATAAATTCTTGAGAACCGGAACCACCAATTGCTCCAGAATCAGCTTGCACTGCTCGAAAACTTAAACCACTCCGCCGCAGCATATTGCTATAAGCGTTGTGCATATCTTGGTAAGTTTTCTTCAAACTTTCTTCATCAACGTGGAAAGAATAACCATCTTTCATGATGAATTCTCTTCCCCGCATCAAACCAAATCTAGGACGAATTTCATCCCGGAATTTAGTTTGAATTTGATATAAATGGAGAGGCAATTGCCGATAAGAACGAATCATTTCTTTGGCAACTGTAGTAATTACCTCTTCATGGGTTGGCCCTAACCCTAATTCCCGCTCTTGTCTGTCTTTGAGGGCAAACATAATACCCTCAGCTTGAGTGTAAGTATCCCACCGTCCCGATTCGCGCCACAACTCCGATGGTTGTAATTGGGGTAACAGGCATTCTTGTGCGCCTGTGGCGTTCATTTCTTCCCGCACAATTTGAGAAACTTTTTGCAGTACGCGCCACATTAGGGGGAGATAAGCATAGATACCGCTACCGATGCGACGAATATAGCCTGCGCGGAGGAGTAATTTATGGCTGGGTATTTCTGCTTCGGCAGGGTCTTCCCGTAACGTAACGAATAGCATTTGAGAGAGTCGCATCTCTTTTTTCCCTTTCCCAACTGAGATGATTGCTTTCCCAGTCTAGAACATGATTAGGACGATATCTCAAGTTCTTGAATCAGTTGGGTAGGAGTGAGAATTCGCAGGGTAACATTTGTATAGTCTTGGGTGTTGCGGGTAACGATCGCGTCTAGTTGATTGATGACGGCTGTAGAGTATTGAATTGCATCTTCAAAATCTCGGAAATTAGCGGTGAGTGCCATTGAAATTGCGGCTTCGTTTACATTAGCAACTTTGCATATTGTGGCTAGTCTACTTAAAAAATCAAGCGCTAATTCTCGCCCTTGCTCTTTACGAATTAAGTAATAAAGATCGCCAAAAGTTGATGCTGAAACGTAACCTTCAAATCGTTTCTGCTGAACTAACGAAAAAAGTTGGTTACTTACAGCAAAAAAAGGCTGTCGCTGAATAGCAACATCCATAATGATGTTGGTGTCTATTAAAACTTTCAACGGTATTTATCCTCTAAAGCTTCTAATCGAACTTGCTCTGGATCGAAGTCTGAAGGAACGGGCTTTGCCTTTGCCAGCCAATCAGTAAAAATATTAGTCTTGTATCGCTCAGGAATGCTTTTAGTTTTGATTTCCGATGGTTCGCCTTCCTGATTTTCATAATCAGCGCCATTTTTAACTTCCTGCAAGATGATAACTTCGACATTTCCAGGAGGTAAATTGGTTGGTTCGGTGAGGATCAAGTGACCGGATTGGTCGATTTTAGCTTTTGCTTTGTATGCTTGCATAATGGTTTTATGGATGTTTAATTACTCTAAGAATAGATAATGGAATAGAAATCAAGCCTCGAACTATTCAGAGTGACAGAGATATTACTATGATACAATAAGCGCGATCGTCTTCCCCAAGTATATACCTCTCATCGAGCGCGATCGCAATTTTCATAAAAAATTAATGGCTGACATAGCCTAAAAGCTAAAAAAACCAGAAATTTGAAAACTAGGAACTGACAACTTAAGTTAATTTCCTTGTAAAAAACAACAAGTTAACTATTTTACTATAGCCAACAATTGTTTATGATGATATCTAACCTGTTTTTCAACTCTCCATCTGTTACCCAAATCCTATGGCAATTTATCAAGATCGCGAAGCCTTTATTCCTTATCGTCGAAGTGATTTGATCGAGCTTTGTATTGAAGACGGGCAGTTGGCTGCTGCTGACGTGCAGAAATTCCGGGATTTCTGCGAAATATTAGCAGCATATTACCATTTTCAGTTACATCACACCTTGGAAATCTTAAAGGATAACTTTACTTTTTTTAATCCTGATTCTGATACCAAAACAAGAACTCAACCCACCAGGAAGCAATTGGTAGAGATGCAAGACAAGCTTGTTTCCGTATTTACGACTCTGCTGGAAAGAGGGAATTATAATCCTCTGTCGAAAGAAATGTTACAAGAGGCTTTTCAGGCAGGATCGTTAATCCAACTCAAAACTGATATTGATTTTAATGATTTCGATCGGGTAGTTTGCTACTATCGGGGCGATACGGAAACGACAATAGAAGTCCAAAAGTTTTTTAAGAAGATTAAAAAGAAAATACAAGTTTTTGAACGGGTAGCGTTGCTACTAAAATTCAAAGATACTGACTATTTTAAATCAAAAAAAGTCAAGCTGGATAAGCTTAATTTCACTCCAGGAAAAATGTATCTCTACTACTACAAAAATATCCCTAAATACGATTTGGAGTTTTTGTTTCCTAATATCAAAGTCAGCATGACTTGGAAAGACCGCTTGTTGTTAATCGTGCCGACAATTGGAGCAGCTGTTTCCGTATTAATAAAATTGCTACCTCAATTGTTAGTGATTGTGGGAGTAATTTATTTTTTATTATTCGGTGAATCAAGTCTTTCTCACTTGAATATTTCTGCTGAAAATGTCGAACAGTATATCAATAATATAAATGGATTACTGGTGATAGTGTTGTCTTTGTTGGTGGCTTTAGGCGGTGTAGGTGTCAGACAATATACGAATTATACGCTCAAAAAGATTAAATTTCAAAAAAATGTGACAGATACTTTGTTTTTTAGAAATTTAGCGAACAATGCTAGCGTTTTTGGCGCTTTAGTTGATGCGGCTGAAGAGGAAGAGTGTAAAGAAATTATCCTAGCTTATTATCATCTAATGACTAGTAAATCACCTTTAACTCCTCAACAATTGGACGATAAGATTGAAGTATGGATGGAAGAAAAGTTTGGAACAAAAATTGATTTTGATATTAATGGGCCGCTTCGTAATTTACAATCCATCTGCGGTAAAGTAATTAAAGATGGCATGGATGAAGCTGATGTTTCTCAAAGGGCGATGTTGGTTTACGATGACCAAGGATATTGCCGAGTGCCATCTTTAGACGATGCTAAAACAATCATCGATTATGTTTGGGATAATGCCTTCCTTTATGCCAAATAAAAGGATCGTTAAAAATTTATGGGGATTGACACGCTAAGTTGTAAGGTCGTGTTAATCTCCTCCCTACAAACCTAAATATAAAAAGATCTGTCAAAGTTTCATAATATGTTTAAACTTTCTAGTTAGTTGGGGAAATAAGAGACAAAATAGTTATAGATATATCTTCCGTTGCACCGAGAACGGGTTTAAGCAATGTCTGCTGAAATAATTGAAAAGTTTACTTCTGTTTACGGCCCAGTTAAATCATGGCGATATGGCCGATCGCTCGGTATTGACCCCATTGGCCCAGTTTCGATTTGTTCTTTCAACTGCGTTTATTGCCAGTTAGGAGAAATTGAAAGGAAAATAATCGATCGCGCAATCTACATCCCCACCGAACGCATCCTGCAAGACCTGCAAAATTTTGCTCCTTGGGACGTAGATGTAATTACCTTGAGTGGTAGCGGCGAACCAACCTTAGCATTAAATTTAGCCGAAATACTTAGCTGGATAAAATATGTTACCAAGCGACTAACTTTGGTATTGACAAACGGTACGCTATTATCAGATCCAGAAGTGCGATCGGCCCTTAATTTAGCAGATCGAGTATCTGTGAAAATAGATGGGATTTCCTCAGACCAAATCAGGCGCGTTAATCGACCGGTAGCCGCCGTAAATTTATCGGAAATTTGGACAAATATCCAGAAATTTCGCCAAGAATATGATGGGGAATTAGGTATCCAAACCATGATTTTGACCGAATGGGATATGGATACTAAAGCGCAGTACATTGAAATAATGCAAGCTTTAGCACCTGATGAAATCCAGTTAAATACTCCCACTCGACCAAAACCAGTCAAACGCCAGTTAGATGGACGAGAGAATCATACTAGTAGCGAAAATCGACCTTACGAAGTGCGATCGCTTAAATGCGTCAGTGCCAATATTTTACAAGAATTTGCCACTGAAATTAACCGCGCCACAGGTATTCCAGTCCGTCACGCGCCAATTGGTGATTAAACTTTTTTACTCGTTCCCAGGTTCCACCTGGGAACGAGGAGAACGAGGAGAAGAATTACCAAATAAATGGAATAAAGCGAGAAGTTGATTGCTGATACTCAGCATATTCTGGATATTTTTCTGCCATTCCCTGTTCCTTTTGCAGCATTCTTTGAATGTAAATTAACATCACGAGTCCCGGTACTAAATAAGCCCAAAGGGAACCTGCCACAATACTAAAACTAAGATAGCGAAGAATATCGCCAAAATAATTGATATTGCGGGAAAAGCGCCAAATATTATCCCTTACTAAACCCGCTCCAAATTGCTTGGCAGTCAGCTTCTGCACGTCAGCACTAGCATTTATTAGACTACCAAAAATGTACAATGGCAAAGCTATCGCTGCTGTGATTAGCGATATAGGTTCGGGATTTGTTAAAGCAAAATAACCCGGTAGCGCATACAAAAATCCTACAATTAAAAGAGCGGAAATAAATCCTCCAACTCCCACTGGTTCGCTGAACATTACCTGTCTTCGTTGAGGATAAAACCACTGTTCCAACAGCCACCAAGTACAATAACTGATATGCAAACACAGATAAAGCACTTGGCGCATATCCCACACTCCAAATACCACGGCACCAACAATTAAAAGCAGAATCGTTAGCGCTTTCGCCGTGTTGATAGCTGTTAGTTGAGTTACACCAGAACGTTCTGCATTAGCGATATTTTCCATTGTCATTATTAAATCGAATCCTACTTTTTTAAACTGCGGTAGCAACCCGCAAACCTTGTGTTTCTCCCACTACTTCAGGCGTTCCTGCTAAGAAACGCAAATCATCGCAATAAATAGTAAACCAAGGTCGATCTAAGTTTAAACTAGCAAAAGGACTTTCGGGCGGAACCTCTACCTTACCGCTAACCAAACTTAGGCGAGACTCAAACTCACCTTTAAATAATAGGAAATCAGTACCAAGACAACTGAGAACAGGTGCGCCTAAAGACAAAGGTAATGCTATGCTTGGCTTGCTGTAGCTAAGACTGCATAATGGTCGATCGTCTTGCCGAACAACCACACTGGGGTTATCTCCTTTTATCCAAGTAAATTCAGCCATTTCTTTTGGCAATCCCCAAATTTCTCGTCCGCCTGCTACCGAATCGGAATTGTCTACATATATATGAGAAATCCAAGACCCAAATTTATCTTTATAACGAACTAAACCACCAGCTACGATTAATTCGTTGTATTCCAGAACAGAACCAGCTTGGTATGATGATATATAAACTCCTCCTAAGGTTTTTCCCGGCCAAACAGAAACTATTTCTAATTCTGAGGGAATCAAGGGACGTACTTTATCAATATCTATCAATTGCAAAGTTTGCACTGCATAACCTTTGAGAGTCCAAGGTGCCTGAGGATATGGCATGGTAAATCCTGATTTCTAAATGTTGAGTAATAAACACTTACCCTTCTATCGTAAAGAGTTTATCAATAGACCTATCAAAGGTAATAATAAAAATTTAATTAATTAATTGTAGGGTGGGTTAGACACGGGCGATAATTTCAGCATCAAACCCAATTATTAAATTCCCGTGCCGTAACCCACCATTACCAAATTTGTTACAAAAAATAAATTTTTTCACGATTAATCGACAAGAACCAAAATAACTTATTTATCTGCGCTTTTTAATTAACAAAATCAGGAATTACGCAATGCCTCATGCGTAGGGTGCGTTAACGCCAGTGTAACGCACCATCGCACCATATTTAGTGTCAATGCGTAAGTCCTAAAAATTAAGAGTATGGGACGGGATGGTGCGTTACGCACTTCGCTAACGCACCCTACAAATAAAGCTTAGTAAAAAAAAGGAAGAGAAAGAAAGCGATCGCACTTTCTTCCTCTTCCCTTTTGTCGTCACTGATTAACTTTCACTAATGACAGATGACCAATGACCAATGACTAATGACTACTTAGTTTCCGAGAATTCAGCATCAATTACATCATCGCCGCCGTCACCAGATCCGGTAGAACCGCCGCCACCAGGAGCTTCTGGGCCACCAGGAGCAGCACCACCGCCAGCTTGTTGATAGATATTGCTACCGATGCTGAACAGAGTTTGTTGCACTTCTGGCATCAAAGTCTTGATCCGTTCGTCGTCGTCTTTAGCAACCGCATCTTTCAAGTCTTTGATCAAACCTTCCAGCTTAGTCTTGTCAGCGGCGGGAACTTTGTCACCCAATTCGCTGAGTTGTTTTTCAGCTTGGTATGTCAAAGAGTCAGCTTGGTTTTTGCGATCGATCTTTTCGCGACGTTCCTTGTCAGCAGCCGCATTTTGTTCGGCTTGCTTAACCATTTTCTCAACTTCATCCTTCGGCAGAGTAGAAGCACCAGTGATGCTGATCGACTGTGCCTTACCAGTACCCTTATCCTTAGCAGTAACGTTGAGAATACCGTTAGCGTCGATATCGAAGATTACTTCAATTTGAGGCACGCCACGGGGAGCGGGAGGAATACCATCTAAGCGGAAAGTTCCCAAACTCTTGTTATCAGTGGACATTTCCCGCTCACCTTGCAGGACGTGAATTTCCACGTTAGTTTGACCATCAACCGCCGTCGAGAACACTTCCGACTTCTTGGTAGGAATGGTGGTGTTGCGAGGGATAATCTTGGTCATTACGCCACCCAAGGTTTCCACACCCAAAGACAGGGGAGTTACGTCGAGTAGCAGGATGTCTTTCACTTCACCAGCGAGAACGCCAGCTTGAATCGCCGCACCAACTGCCACCACTTCATCCGGGTTAACGCTTTGGTTGGGGTCTTTACCCAGTACCCGTTTCACCAATTCTTGTACGGCAGGAATCCGGGTCGAACCACCTACCAACACGATTTCATCAAGTGCAGATTTGTCGATTTTGGCATCGCGGATCGCATTTTCGACGGGAATACGACAACGATCGATCAAATCGGAGCACAATTCTTCAAATTTAGCGCGAGTCAGAGTCAGATCCAAATGTTTTGGCCCGTCCTGAGTAGCGGTGATGAAGGGTAAGTTGATTTCCGCTTGAGTAACGCTAGACAACTCGATCTTGGCTTTTTCTGCCGCTTCCGTCAGACGTTGCAGCGCTTGTCTGTCCTTCCGCAGGTCGATACCTTCATCTTTCTTGAATTGTTCGGCTAAGAAATCAACGATTTTCTTATCGAAGTCGTCACCACCCAGGTGAGTGTCTCCAGAAGTTGCCAGCACTTCAAACACGCCGTCACCAACTTCCAAAATCGATACGTCGAACGTACCACCACCCAAGTCAAATACCAGGATCGTTTCGTTGCTCTTCTTATCTAAACCGTAAGCCAGCGAAGCAGCGGTAGGTTCGTTGATAATCCGCAGAACTTCTACCCCAGCAATCTTACCAGCGTCTTTAGTTGCTTGCCGTTGGGAATCGTTGAAGTAAGCGGGAACGGTAATTACAGCTTGGGTAACCGTTTCACCCAAATATTTGCTAGCGTCATCGACTAGTTTGCGAAGTACTTGCGCGGAAATTTCTTCCGGAGCAAATTGCTTGCCTTGTGCGGGACAATCCAATTTCACGTTGGCGTTGCCATCCCGCAGCACTTTATAAGATACTTCGGTAGCTTCGTGAGTGATTTCTTCAAATTTACGACCGATAAAGCGCTTCACGGAGTAGAAGGTGTTTTCTGGGTTCATCACCGATTGGCGCTTGGCGATTTGACCGACTAAGCGATCGCCATTCTTTGCATAGGCTACAACGGAAGGTGTAGTCCGAAAACCCTCTGCATTGGCAATAACTGTGGGTTTACCACCTTCCATTACAGCCACACAGGAGTTAGTCGTACCTAAGTCTATTCCAACTACTTTTGCCATATGAGTCTTCGGGTTCCAGTTAACTACAAAATTTTTGCTTCTTGATTGACCAGATGAAGCTTAGGGAAGGCTCCAACTAAAAACGGCAACAACCGAGTCTAGTCAGCAGCTTTGTCCAGCTTTAATACTGTTTCACAGAATGACTATTCTCTATACTGATCGGGGTTAGCGCTCTCTTGAAGGGGGGTTTCCCGAACCTGTTGCAGGACGGTTACCTTTCAAAAAGAGTAGTGTAGCTGTCGCCACTTACATTTTTCGCTGCCACTGCAATTAATAGTAGGCTTACCTACCGATTCCCGGTTTAGGGTGAACCGTAATAAATAAGTTGTATTTGCCGCCAGATGGGTAAAAAGCGAGGGACATTAGCGGGTGAAAGCTGAAAAACCCGCCTGCTTTAGACTTGCAATGTTAAACTAATACTTAATTAAGCAAATTTAAATCAAATATTAAACTAAATATGCAATTTATTAATCCCAAAACAGATTACGCCTTCAAAAAGATTTTTGGATCTGATGAAAGTCAAGATATTCTCATCAGTTTTCTCAATGCAATTCTTTATCAAGGTCAGCCTGTCATTGTCAGCTTAGAAATTATTGACCCCTACGCTCCTGGTCGTATTTCGGCTTTGAAAAATACTTACTTCGATGTGAAAGCTAAATTAAGTACCGGGCAAAATGTCTTGATTGAAATGCAAGCTTTCAACGTGCCTGCCTTTACTAAACGAATTGTTTATAATGCCGCTAAAACTTATGCCAATCAATTGAGAATTGGAGATGAATATCCCAGAGTTAGACCTTTAATTTCTGTAGCTATTCTCGATTTTAATCTGTTTGAATTTTCGGCGACGGTGATTTCCCAATTTATTTTTAAAGAAAGGCAGCAGTTATTTGATTATCCAGAATATCCGATTGAGTTGGTGTTTGTGGAGTTGCCGAAATTTCAGAAAACTTTAGAAGAATTAGAAAGTGTAACGGATAAATGGCTATATTTTTTGCGAAAAGCACCGGATTTGGAAGTAGTGCCAGACAAGATGGCTACTGTGCCAGAAATTGATAAAGCATTTGCGATCGCAAATCGGATCAATTTAAGCGTAGAAGAGTTAGACGATTTGGAAAGGCGCGAACAATTTATGGCGGAACAAATAGGCTCGATCGAATTTAGTCGTGCTGAAGGAATACAAATCGGTCAACTAACAATAGTGCAGCGACTATTAAGCCGACGATTTGGCGAAATTCCAGCGGAAATAATGAATCGTTTGGAACAGTTATCATCAGATGATTTAATGGCTTTAGGTGATGCTATTTTCGACTTTGCTAGTTTAGCTGATTTAGAGGTTTGGTTAGAGCGTAGGTAATAGGGCGATCGCAAATTTTTATCCCAAGATTAATTAGGTTGCATAAAGTACAAGTTCTGCTTCCTTAATTAACAGCAGAAGAACTGAAAACAGCTAAATACAAGCCTAGCATAATCATTATAAAAGCCGTTCCTGAAAACCAATCTAACCGCTCTGCAAAAATCAGCCATGCTAACAATCCTGTTAAAATTGGTTCTGATAAATGAGACAGTGCAACTAATCCGCCAGATAAGTTATTGAGGCTATATGCAATTAATCCTTGTCCTAAAGCTTGACAGATTAAAGCTAGCGCGATCGCAATCAGCCAACCGTTAAAAGAAATGGGAAAAAGGCGATCTTCCGTCAACAGAACAATAGGTAAGGTAACTAAGCTTCCCAGCGCAGAAATCCAAAAAAGTACAGTGGTTGTTTTTACGGCTTTTCGTAATTGTTTGACCACTAAAATATAGGCAGCATAAAGAATCGCAGAAACTACTGCCGTACCGTCTCTTTGCCACCTTAATATACATTAATCTTTGTCTAAATTACCGCTAACAGATGTTTTATGTCAAGTAGTTCGCTTAATGGCAATCTCCGCCTATCTTGCTAGGTAATTCTGAAGCACACAACCCGGAATTACCTGCTCAAGCAAATCCGGTTTCTCCATAATTTAATTTTTGCTTCCCAAAAGGGAATTTTTAATAAAATAAAAGCTGCTCCCAATTAAGCAACCATACACTTGTGATAAAGATTTTTTAAGATAAATAAAAATAAATCTCTTTGAGGCAATTACCTTTGTATGGTAATATCCGGTTTCTCAATGATACAATTAATAAATCAATTATCTGCCAGCTTCATATGGTACAGTTTAATCCAGAAATTCGCTTACCAACTGGTTCTGAACTGCCTAATTCCGACGATACACCTGTGGATAACGAAAATCAAAACTTTATTCCCAATTTACTTTTATTCTTGCTCAAATTCTACTGGAATCAACGCAATGATTGGTTCTTTGGCGTGGATATGGCAGTTTATCACACGACGGGAGTTAGTCATCTCGTACCTGTTGTTCCCGATGGCTTTTTAAGTTTAGGAGTAGAACGGTTTAAAGGTGATACTCTGCGCCTAAGTTATGTAGTTTGGGAAGAAAATAATATTCCCCCGATTTTCGCCCTTGAAATAGTCTCGCAAACTTACGGCGGCGAATACGATAAAAAGATGGATATTTATGCCAAATTAGGAGTATTGTATTATGTGGTTTACAACCCTTACTATTGGCGGCGCGACCAACATCAACCTTTTGAAGTTTATCAATTAATTAATGGTGAGTATGAACAGCAAATTGGTGAACCTTTTTGGATGCCGGAAATTGGTTTAGGAATTGGTAGAGGTCGATATAATGATGGGGATTCTCAACTTGAGGTACTCTATTGGTTTGATGAGCGAGGTAATCGCTATCTGACAGCAGAAGAAAAGTCAAGGCAAGCAGAAGAATTATTAGCTCGATATCGAGAAAGATTTGGTGAATTGCCAGAATAAAAAAGTAGGTTGTTGCTCTTTAAAGCTATCTTTAATAGCACTGAAGCGCAACAACGTACCTAATAGTAATCTACAATAGAAAAGCTCGATCTCCTTGCAGTCCATATGGTCTTTCTATCTCCTTTTCTTCAACAAAGACTTTCCACTCCGCTTTTCATCGGCAACTTTGAAGTGAAAAGTCGGGTGCTACAATCTCCCCTTTCAGGCGTCACCGACTTGGTGTTCCGTCGTCTGGTGCGTCGCTATGCGCCAGAATCGATGATGTATACCGAAATGGTAAACGCAACGGGACTGCACTACGTCAAACAGTTGCCCAAAATCATGGAGGTAGACCCCAATGAAAGACCGATTAGCATTCAACTATTTGATTGTCGTCCGGATTTTTTAGCGGAAGCTGCCGTGAAAGCAGTGGAAGAAGGGGCTGATACTGTTGATATTAATATGGGTTGCCCCGTTAATAAAATTACTAAAAATGGTGGCGGTTCTTCTTTATTGCGACAACCGGAAGTAGCAGAAGCAATCGTGCGAGAAGTCACCAAAGCTGTGGAGGTTCCCGTAACGGTAAAAACTCGCATCGGTTGGTCGGATAAAGAAATCAATATTCTCGATTTTGCGAAGAGAATGGAAGATGCTGGCGCGAAAATGATCACCGTTCACGGTCGCACTCGCGCTCAAGGTTATAATGGCAATGCCAAATGGGAATGGATTCGCAAAGTTAAGGAAATTTTGTCGATTCCCGTGATTGCTAATGGGGATATTTTTTCTGTAGAAGCTGCTGTTCGTTGCTTGGAAGAAACTGGTGCTGATGGGGTGATGTGTTCTAGAGGAACGCTCGGTTATCCTTTCTTAGTGGGAGAAATTGACTATTTCTTGAAAACGGGGACGGAAAAACCAATTCCCTCTCCCATCGAACGTTTAGAATGCGCTAGAGATCATTTACAAGCTCTCTGGGAATATAAGGGAGAAAGGGGTATTCGGCAAGCACGCAAACACATGACTTGGTATGCGAAAGGTTTTCCCGGCGCAGCAGAATTACGCGGTCAATTAGCTGTAGTAGAAAACCTCGTCCAAGGTTTAGAAATCATTAATGGTGCTATTGCACGTCTTGCTGCTATTGATGATGCCGATATTAGCTGGCAAGCAGAAGATTTTCAACCTGAGATGGCAGCGTTTTAATTTGTAACGTAAGTTGCTAGAGTTATAGGGTTTGGAATGTTAGCAGGTAGTGGGATGAGAGAA
Organism: Leptolyngbyaceae cyanobacterium; assembly: GCA_036703985.1. Taxonomy (GTDB): domain Bacteria; phylum Cyanobacteriota; class Cyanobacteriia; order Cyanobacteriales; family Aerosakkonemataceae; genus DATNQN01. The sequence continues at coordinate 13,527 of DATNQN010000010.1, read as the reverse complement.
TAATTCAAATCGTGCTACGCTAACAAAACTTTTCCCGATTTACTCTAGCGCTTCCCTGTTTCAATTTGATAACTAGCAACTTGAGTTTGTAGATGTTGTGTTTGCCAGTCATTGAGAGTGGCTATTTGTCTTACTCTGTAGTTATCTAATTAACCGGAAATAACGTTTTTCTGAAAAGAGCATATTCTTACTGTGTTGGCAAAGTAATTAATAAGTTTTAGCTCGGGAAAACATTAAGTAAAAATCAAATAATTCTGCCGATTTTCCCATCCCCGATCGGGGTAATTTTTTTTACTGGGTACAAATAATTACCCGTTGGGGCGAGTGTTATGATAATTACCATTATTCATAGCTACTTCAAGCTTGCTGGTAAAGTAACCAGAGCTATAATAAAATAATAAATTTTTCAATAAATTTTGACATAAGAAAAAATAGAGAAATGAGTAGCCCGAAAAAGCCAAAAGATGTAGCAGAAATTCTTAGTTACGGAGGATTGCTGCATAGGATAACTAATCGGATTCGGCAGTCGCTAGAACTAGAGGAAATTTTGTCAGCGACTGTGGCAGAAATGCGTTTATTTTTACAAACAGACCGAGTGAAAGTTTATCGTTTTCATCCTGATGGTAGCGGACAGGTAATTGCTGAATCTGTGGCGAACAATCGCCTACCGTCTTTAAAAGGACTGAATTTTCCGGCTGACGATATTCCCCCATCTGCACGGGAGATGTTTATTAAAGCACAACAAAGATCGATCGTAGATGTAGCTGCACAGAAAATTTTACTGAGTCGTAGCGATCGCCCGCTCAGCACCGCCCATCTTACCATTGAAGACCTGTATCGACAGCCAATAGAAGATATTCTTCAGCGTGCGGTAGACCCTTGTCATGTGGATTATCTCACTGGGATGGGGGTGCAGTCCTCTTTAGTAGTACCGATTTTTCACCAAGGAAATTTGTGGGGATTACTGGTATCTCACCATTCCTTACCCCAAGCTTTTAGCATAGAAGATTTGCAGTTAGTGCAAATTATTGCAGATCAGCTATCAATTGCGATCGCGCAATCCGAACTCCTCAGTCAAACTCGCGAACAAGTCCGTCGAGAATCCATCATCAATCAAATCACCACCCTACTGCACTCACCCCGCAACATCGAAGAAATTTTGCAACTTGCGATCGAAAGAGCCGTCAGAGCAGTACATAGTTCTGGTGGCAGACTATATCTTACTTGTATAGGCAAAAACTCACCCGCTCTCTACACCTGCGGTATTCAGCCAACATTATTAAATAATCGAGAACAAAACTTACTAGAAGATCATCCTTTCTGGCAAAAATTAATCCACCACCAAAACCAGCCTTTCCCATCAACTAATTTTCGCAACGTACACACTGTTAGTGACATTTACCAAGAACCACAGCTAGAATCTTTGATTTGGGCTTTTCAATCAACCCCTATTCGAGGCATATTAGTCATGCCTCTCCAATACAGCCAGCAATCCCTTGGTTATTTAACTATCTTCCGAAATGCTAACGATATTGAAACCAAATGGGCAGGATATTGGGATAAAGACGAACGCCAACAGCGACCTCGCGAATCCTTCCAAATGTGGCGAGAATTGAAACGTAACCAACCTCCCGAATGGTCGCGCGAAGACACCGAATTAATTCAATCACTGGCAATTCATTTAGCTATGGGTTTAATGCAAAATCAGCTTTACCAACTCGAAATGAATAACCTGGAATTAAGTGCTGCCCGTGCAGTTGCCGAAGAAGCCAATCGCTTGAAATCAAACTTTCTAGCCTCCACCAGCCATGAATTGCGAACTCCACTAGCCTCTACATTAAATTATTTAAAACTGCTCAAAGAAGGTTTTTACAGCAATGAAGAAGAATTAAAAAAATATATCAATGTCGCACATCAATCCGCTGAAAATTTAGTTGCGATCGTCAACGACGTACTAGACATTGCTAAAATTGAAGCAGGTGGAGTAACCCTGAATTTGCAGCCAGTTAATCTTACCCCCGTTCTCGAACAACTAAGAGACTTATTTATTCTGGAAAGCCAGCGTAAAGGAGTAGAGTTAATTGTTGAATGCGAAGTTGATTCGGTTTACGCAGATAAAGGCAAGTTCAGACAAATTCTCACTAATTTGCTGTCTAATTCCTTAAAATTTACCGCCAACGGATCGGTTTGCATCAAAGCGATCGCGCAACTAGATCGGCCTATGGTTGAAATTGCCGTAACTGACACTGGTATTGGCATTGATATGAAGCAAAAGGAAATTTTGTTTGAACCTTTCGTGCAAGAAGATGGCTCGATTAAAAGGCATTACGGCGGCACGGGTCTTGGTTTAGCTATTTGCAAACGTTTGGTAGAACTCATGGGGGGTTCTATCCATTTACATAGTGCAGGCAGAAATCAAGGCACAACAGTAACTTTCACTCTCCCTTCTACAGAAGCCGTCAAAGTTGAAGAAAATTCTCAAAAATAGGCTATGAATCTCGATATATTCTATCCTAAATACTGCCAATTTATTAGCATAGTTTTTACATAGCGATCGCCAAGGCGATATTTTGTTCTATCAAAAATTTTCAATTAATATTAAGAGGTGTAATTTGAAAATTCTTCTAGTAGATGACGATCCCCTTCTAGCCGAAGCAACTGCCAAGCTGATCCAGTGCCTTGGCGGTCACGACGTTTCTATTACTGATGAACCAGTCGAAGTTTTTCAAAAATGCGAATCCGGAAATATAGACTTAGTAATTATGGATATCAATCTGCCCGGTGCAAAGTGGAAAGGTCAGTTAGTTAGCGGTGCAGATTTATCTCGATTATTGAAAACCCAAACTACAACCGCCAATCTTCCCATCGTTTTAGTTACGGCTTATGCTATGTTAAACGAACAACAAGAATTTATGAAAATATCCTTAGCAGATGGATTATTTGCCAAACCAATTACAGATTTTAACTTATTTTTGGATTTTTTGCTCCAATGCCACCATAATAAACAAGCATAATGTTATTTTCAACTTCGCTGTATTAACTAATTAGAATTGCAAGTTATGCCTAAAATTGCCATATTGGATGATAATGAAGATTTTTGTTTTGTCATCCAAGCTTTCTTAAAGAATTATTGGGAAATTACCACTTTTACAGAAATAAGTAGTTTTCTAGAAAGCCTGAATCATCAAAGTTATGATTTAGTTATTATAGATTTTTCGCTAACTCTGGACGCAGAAATCGATGTTAAAAATGGCTGTGATTTAATTGAAATTTTGAAAAAACAATTAAATCCGCCGCCTTCATTCATTTTAATCACTGGATGGCTGGGAATCAATGATTTGGACGAAGGTCAGAAAATTTGTGCGGCAGCCGATGCTTTTTTAAGCAAAAATTCCGATTTATCAGAAATCTTAAAGAGCATCAATATTTTGTTATCTGGTAAATCAGTAAAAAATTGAGAATTATCCAAATTAGAATTACTTAGCATCCGATTAAGTAAGTAAGTATGAAAAAACGGGGCTTGGGTAAAAAGGGTCTAGAATCAAGGCTTTCAGCAATTAAGAATGACTTAATCGACTCTCGTCAGTTGCTATAAATAGAAACCCGGTTTTTTGAAAAAACCGGGTTTATTAATAAGAATCTAGACTCTCAGCTTGAAGAAAACAATAAACTCGGTTTTTAGCACTGCGGCAAGACCCGAATTAACCCAATCCAAAATTACCGGCACCAATTTGATTAGATTGGATGCCAGTTAGAAATGCTAATTCTTGATTGCCGTTGGTGACACTAATTAAAGTTCCACCATTGCCTTGCGTAATACTCAGGGCATCAAAAGTAAGACCCTTCGTTAAAATTAGCAAGTCGCTGTTAATTTCAAAATCGAGAATAGTGTCCTTGCCAGTTCCAGAGGCTAAAACGAACCGATCTTTTCCTTCTCCACCTGTCAAAAGATCGTTACCCAAATCGCCACTTAACCAATCATCTCCATTTCCACCAATTAGGCTATCGTCGCCTTTCCCGCCCCAGACACTATCATTGCCGAGATCGCCGTAAAGGATATCGTTGCCTTGATTGCCATATAGCAAGTCGTCACCCTTACCGCCCCAAACATTATCATTGCCGAGGTTGCCATAAAGGACATCGTTACCTTGGTTACCATAGAGCAAGTCGTCATCCTTGCCACCCCAAACACTATCATTGCCGAGATCGCCGTAAAGGACATCCTTGCCTAGATTGCCAAAAATCCGATCGTTACCTTTACCACCCCGCATTAAATCGTCACCGAGATCGCCATAAAGGTTATCGTTACCTGAATTGCCAGCAATTTGGTCATTACCTTTCCCGCCCCGTACTAGGTCATCACCGTTACCACCGACCACAGTATCGTTGCCTTCGTTACCATTGATCGAGTCATTCTCGCCGAGGCCAGATATTTCGTCGTCGCCCATACTGCCGGCTAAACTGTTAGCACCGCTATCGCCGTAAATCAGATCTTTGTTTGAGGTAGCCAGACTCAGACCAGAAGAAATATCGATCGTCTGAGCGATATTCTTCTCCTGTAAGCGAATTATTTCAGCTTTGCCATTAGCGCCAATGCCGAATATAATCGGTTCGCCCTTCGATAAGCCGGGAATATCGGCAAAAGTACCGGATATTTCCGTCAGTTTGACGCTGGGAGTAAATGCTGTATCCAAAAGAACCGTTGCGGCATTTCCCGAAGAATGGTCTGAACTGTCCCCGGTGCTGTGATGTCCTCCCGATCCCACGTAGGTATGCACCTTAATCGCTTGTTCGCCAGCCGGTAAATCTCCAACTGCCAATGTGGTGATGTTGGCGTGATAGCTTTGAACGGAGGCACCATTCGGCCCATCCGGTCTTTGCAGTACGTAACCGGATGTCACCTCTACCTCGCCAGTATAGGATGAGCCATAAGGTTGGAGGGCTTCCGACAGCATCGCTGATTCGTGGGCGGTGTGGCTACCATCCAAATTACCTTTCTGGTCGATCAGCCGACCGCTATAAAGTTCGACTAATCCTCGTCCGCCAGCGCCTTGGCTGACGATTACATCGTCAAAGTTATCCCCATCCACATCGCCAGAAGCGACATTGATTCCGTTACTGAACTGCGTCTCGTGATGGAATACTTCAAGACGAGTCAAGATACTGAAATCTTTGCCACTGTAAACTTCTACCAACGGATTGTTACCGCCTACGCCCACGATGATATCGGCAAAACTATCACCGTTAATGTCACCTGTGGCAACCGATGCTTTGGCATCCGGTGAAATATTCATGCCGTTAAAAGGCATGATTTCTGCCAGTACTAGTTCCTTTTGTTCGCCGTTAAGTTGCAGAGAGCCTTTTTCTTGCTGTTCCATTAAAGTCTTGCCATCAAAGACTTTAAGGAGAAACTTATCTTTATTGGGATTACCCAATGCAGTTTGTACAGTGATGACATCGGTGACGTTATCGGTAACGTTGTAGTTATCATTTTCTTTGTGTTTGTAATTAACGTCACCGATGGCGAGGTCAACCGTTCCTTTGAAGGTATCTCCATAGGGTTTTAAGCTCACATTTTGGAGGGGATCGTTTGCCCTGTGCAACATCACCTCTCCATCCGCTTTCGAGGAACCCAAACCTAACCAAGTGTCTTTAGTATTGAGGATAACCCGCACGGCGGCCATCATCCCCGCATCTTCGTGGAACAGGATATGGCAGTGGTTGACGTAAGTACCTGGGAAATCTTCAAATTCCATGAGGATTTTTACTTCTGCCGTTTCTCCCCCGACTGTCGGAGTACCGTAGGGATTGTCTGGGGTGGGTGGATTAGCAGGATCGTAGGTTGGCGGTAGGGCAATAGTATCGCTCAAAACTCCCGCCAAATACGCTTGCTTCATGTCTTCAGTGGGAATTCCGTTGATTTCCAGAACGGTGAAATCATTTTGGTGAATGTGGAAAGGATGCCATTCTACCAATGGAATATTGATCGGATCGGGTAGATTGGGATCGAGTTGACCGGATTTATTTTCGATCGTCCAAATCTCGGTCGATCCCAACATTGGCATTGCCAGCGGTACTTGACTCTCGGCAAATGTAGTGCCGAAGAAGAATCCGTTGATGGTATATGTTCCCTCAAAGGTACTTACATCCGTATCATCGGGGACGCGACCTCTGGCGATCGCACCACCGGGGTTAGCATACCAAGTATATGTCCGTCCGCGATCGAAATCCCCGTTCTGGGCATCTGTAATTAACTCATCAATTTGCTTTGCTTGCTCGGTTAAAGTATCGTAAGGTTCCGGGAAAGGAGGGGGTATAGTTACGGAATCGCCAGTCACTTCAATGGTGGCTAAAACTTGCGAACCCCAAATCAAGTGACCGTCATTAAATCCCCGGTCTTTAGTGAGGACTGGGGCATTTTCCCCCATAATTTCTTCGGTTCCATTGGAGAGCAAATAATATTTTCCTGGCTCGCTAAAATAATGTTGAACGGAAACTCTTGCCCCCGGAGCCAAAACTGGAAATTCGGTGATTTCTCTTCTGTTATCTGCTACTATCCCGGAAGCATCCCCATCAACTGCTACCAGCGTTACTTCTTCAGGCGTTAAGTTTTGCCCGTTATCTTTAACTAATTGAAGAATGTGGAAAGCATTACTGTTCATATTGGTGAAGTTGAACAAATGCCACTCACCAGTTTTGATGTCCAGAGTAGGGTTATATTGACCGTTAACTGTGTGAATTACGTTCTCTACTGGTTCTGCTAAACCACCACCACCATATTCAAATGATTGGGGTGGATTTCCCGTCGGCTTTGTGGGATCGTAAAACACGGGTTTGGCATTGTAACCCATGAAAACAGAGTCCGATAATTCATAAACTGGTTCGCCGTTTTCAGTTCCTAAAACTTTTAGTGGCGTACCTGCTGGAATTACCTTGGTAGGGTCTTGATTTAAGGGGTCAGTTGCACTTCCCGGTCGGTCTATTTGCTGGACTCCAAAAGTATTAATTGCCATAAAATGCAACGGTCTTTCTTTTGGATTCCATTTATCTAGATCGGGCAGGTCATAATTAGGTAAAATTGTTAAATGTCCGCCTAATCCCGAAGAAACTTGTTCGTTAGTTAATCCGTGTAGGTGCGGGTGATACCAGTCAAGCCCGATAAAATGATTTTCGGGAATTTTGATACTAACTGGCCAAGTTTCTCCAGGCTCGATCGCGTGTACCACGTTATCCCCATACCCCATTGGCGATACGTGGAGTCCGTGGGTATGTAAATTGGTTACTTGCTGGGGATTTTGTAAATCATTTTGCAGCGTAATATTCAGCGTATCTCCAGGTTCGGTAATCAGCATCGGCCCTGGAATCTTGCCATTATAGGCTCTCAAAAATTCATAGGGAGTTTCGGCGTCCCCTTTCCAAGGAATTTTGCCATCTCCCGATTTCAAAATTCCAAAACCATCTACTTTAGTTTGCAGCAAATCCTGCATTGTTAAGGTAATGTTTAATTCCTTTTCTGGCCCCCAACTAGAAAAGTAATTTCCCGTAGAACGACCGTCTTGCCAATCTTTAAAAGGATCTACAAAAGGAATTTTTCGATCCGGATGGGGTAAAACCTTTAAATAACCATTGGGATCGAATCCCTGACTCCAATTGGTAAAATTTGTCGAACCAATAACATAGGCGTTTCTTAGATTAGAAGTCATGATGAAACTTGTCCCCTTGTAAATATTAAAGATAAACTTTGTTGGACTTTTGTTGCTTTTTATAAAATTTCCGCAAATTTAGGTTAATATTTCCTAGTATTTTGGAGAAAATTTTACAAAACACTAAGATAGACAAACATTAGCCTTTGTCATGGCATAATTAACTGGAGTTGTGAAATAGTAATTTACTTTAGTAGGTTCTATCTCTTAACTACATCTATATGACCAATTTCAACAAAAAGGCTTTTACTTAGTGCTATTAGATCTTGGCATAACGATCGCATTTGGTAAAGAGTATAATTAATCATTTAGTAATTTAAGTTTAGTTAAGTAAATTCCCGTCTAAATAATATTAATTGCTTCTTTAATCAAGAGGATATTGTATGTAAAAAAACAAATTTTACATATCCAATCGTTAATGCTTTATTATCTTTGTTACAGAATTATTTTTTCTTTATTCAGATCTTGCACCATTCTCAAAAAGACTTAAGAAACCGGATTTCTTCACGAAAAATATAGGTTTTCCAATTTAGCTATTTGCAAGAAACCTGGTTTCTATGCCTGGAGCAAGACCTGAGTCTACGTTGGTTGGCATCCCGTTACTATTTACCTAGTAGAATTTAGCAAATAAATTCTAATTTAGACAACTAGTATAAAATTTTTTAGCAAAAATTTAAGATTGTGTTAATTGTCTAGCATCTAAATTTAGTATAAAGTTAGATTCGGCAAAACTACTTAAACTAAGCTATCATAGTTCTCTAAGTAGAAAATTAAGTTACATAAGTGATTGGCCTATACCATTTCACGTTAAGGTTGTACAAATAATTTGTAAAGGCTAATCTTAGGCTACGGATAGTTTAACTTTCAACAAAACCCATACCTACAAGATAATATTTATCATTCATTTTGTAAATTAATATTACCCCTCAAACCTAGAACAATAAAAAGTATGCTTGATGATTCAGCAGCCATGAGTCAGAATCATTTTAACTACTTAATCATAACTGCTGAATCCCGAATTATTTCTTTAATTTTTGCTAAATTTCCTGACAATCTTTCAGTTAATTGGGTGGTGATTCTGGCTGAGGTTGCCTGGTATTTTTAGTAGTAAAAGCCGCATAGAAAAAGAGAATTGCCAGCAAGATATAGCCGACAGCCCAAGCACTTCCAGCACCCCAACCCAGCTTAATCACCGTATCGGCAGGCGTCCAATTATAGCTGTGCATCAAACCTACCCAGGAGAGGACAGCCGCACCTAAAGACCAGTATGCTGCCTGAAGAAACTGTCGCTCTATGATAAACACCGCGATCGCTGAAAGAATGGTAGCTGAAAAAATAAAACCTTGTTCTAAGGCAAAAGCACCATCAATATAAGTGTCGCTCAATTTAAACAGAGGCACTAAATCGGGAGTTAAAGGTCGATCTGGCGTCCCCAAACCAGCCGCACGCAAGGAGTTTTTGGCGATCAGCGCTGCCCAAGCCGCGATCGCGGGTAACAAACCAACCACTACTGCTGGGGCGTGATGGCGTGGGGTTACTTCAAAACCTTGAGCGACAATGACAATACCGATCCATAAAACAATTGCCATTCCCGCTTCTATAGGTACGAAATAAGCAAGTAAGGCAACCGTACCGCTCAAGCATAACAAACCCATCGCGATCGCATTGAGAACCGAGTATCCCACCCTTGCCCCCAAAGCCTTCCAACCGGGATGACCGATATAAATAGTGGTAGGGAAACAGGAACCGCAAATAGCCGCCACCAGAGTACCGATGCCATTAGCTGCCAGACAAGGGGCAGCCGGGTAAGAGTCTCCGGCTGCTTCTGCACTTTCCAGATTTTGAATACTACCAATCAGGTTAAATACTCCCATCGGAAGGATAATGCTGAGATATTCCAGCAAGACTCCCCTAGCAGCCCATAAGTCCCCCAACCAAAAACCCGGTAAGTAAACCCCAATCGGTTGTAAAGCTGCCGCAAATCGAGCATTATCCCAACTCATCAATCCGGTTGCCCAAGCTAGGGCAATTCCCAGCAACACTGCCAGCAAACCGCCGGGAATCCCAAAGCGCACGCCACCGAAATAAGTGAGAAGAATTACCCCTAAAGGCACTAAACCGACCACTGGATTGGCAAAAGTGCGAAATAAAAAGCCGATCGCAATAAAAGTAATGGCAATTCCGCCTAGAGTAGAGAGCAAGGCGGCGCGGGGTGCCATGCGGCGCAACATATTGCCAATCCAAGCACCGCCAAATTCAATGATGCCACTGCCCAAGCAAGCTACCAAACCTGCTTGCCAAGCTAGTTCGGCGGCTTGTTCGGTAGAAGCACCGTTAGCCAGTGCCGCCAATTTAACTGGCAACATGACCAAAAAAATGTAAGCAAACAAACTAACTGTGTTGATACCATAAGGCAAAGCAGTGATATCATCGCGTTGTTCCCTTTTCGCTTGCTGGTAAGCCAGCCAACTGTAATATATGTTGCCTACGATTAAACTGAGTGCGACTCCTGGTAGGATACGTCCGTAAATCAGAGTGGGGGAGAAGCCGAGAACCCCGCTACAGAGATTGACGATCAGGAGAATTTGAATAAAATTGTCCAGTGCTAGTCCAAAGAATCCATCGATGTCTCGGCGAACTAGCCAGCGTGGAGAGGTTGCGATCGTTTGCATATATGCTTGAGTTTGATTTGATTTTCCTGGAAAAAACGGGCAGAAAACGGGGAAAGGGAATAGAAAAAGGGAAAACCATTTACTTAAATCCTGTCATATTTGCTATTTGGGCAGGGGAAGTAGGTCTAAGGGTGTATGAATTAAGCAGAAAGATTTATGACAGCTTTCAAGTGAATTGGTATAAACTTTTTTGGAACGACTCAACAAGCAGGCTTAAATTTTACCTGGTTGACTGAGACGCTTTGAGCAGAAAGGATATTATAAATTGACGTGAGGTAGTAAAAAATAAAGACAATGCTACATTTAGCCCAGGTGCAAAAGCAAGGATCGTCAGGCGAGCCTAAGCTGCGATTAATCGCTCGCCAAGAATCTGCATATACTTGGGCATTAATGGATGAAACTGAGGCGATCGCGATCGCGCAAGCAGATTTGGATTCGGGAACAGAAAGTTGCTTGGTCTTGATAGAACTTTCCCCAAGTCGAGAGATTCTCAGCATCCAAGCTGCTACCGATTGGGTAATCGATTTGGTCAAAAATTATCTCGCAGTGGGTATCACCCCAGCTTTTTTGGAGAAGGAAAGGGAAAGAATCGAACAAGGGCTGCAATCTGTGACCGTGGAAAGGCAAGATTTAGCCCGCCGTACTATTGAGTTAGAAGCGCGACGGGATGAGATTCAGGAGTTGGAAGTCAAGCTACAAAAACAAATTCAAGCTTTGGAAGCAGAAAATGAACAATTAAAGCAGGAAATTGAAGCATTGAAGGGGAAAGGATGAAGTCAGGAGTCAGGAGTCTGAATTCTGAATTCAGGAGTCAGAATTCAGAAATTAGAGTTAACAAATTTCTGCTTTCCCTTTCCCCTGCTTTTTCAGCAAGCCCTACCTAGAGCCTTTTTTCGAGACTGGTAAGGCTAATGGGGGTGATGATTCGGAAGAAGAATAGGTTTTGCTGCCTTTTTTACCATCTGAAGATTCTTCTGAAATCAAAATCTCCCGAATTAACCGGGCTACTGCACGTTGCGCTAAACCGCCAGCGATTTGCTGACCCATTTGTTGAGTTTCTGGCTTAAATAACAAGTTGGGAATCAAGGGAACTAGTTGCATCGCGTCAAAACCGGGTGTTTCTTGCAAAATTTGCCAAATGCGTTTGATATGTTCTACGTTTTGGGGAGTTTCGCGAGTAACTGGATGATTTCCATTGGTGCCTAATCCCACTCGTTCCCAGAAAGTATTGGTAAAGTTATGGAAAGCATTGCGCGTCAGACTGTCTAAACTATTGACGATTTCATTAGCTAAGTTTTGCCGAATAAAATCGCCCCGTTCTGAAAATAGAAAGTCTACAGTTTGATCCAACACTATATTTAAATCGAAATCTGGTGAATTTTTGGCATTTCTTAATAAATTTTCCAGTCGATTCCAACGAAACTTTCCTTCTTTAAATAGCAGGTCTCGCAACGAAGCTTGTAATTCCGGTGCTTGGTCTGTAAGCAAGCGTTTGGAAACGTAGGGGTAAGCTTTGCTGAGTACTTTAAAGTTGGGGTCGATTTGAATGGCGATGCCTTCTAAAGTAACTAGGGAACGAATGATTAAGGCGTAGTAAGCTGGTACTTGGAACGGATATTCGTACATCAAAGCCGATAATTGATCGGTGATGCTCTTAAAGTTTAGTTCGGCTACGCTAGCACCCAAAGCATTATTAAATACCTCGGCAAATGCAGGGACGATCGGGGTTAAGTCGGTTTCGGGGGTTAAAAATTCCAGCTTTACGTAATCTTTGGCTAATCCTTCAAAATCCCGGTTGACTAAATGCACAACGGCTTCAATTAATCCATATCTCTGATATGGTTTAACTTCACTCATCATGCCAAAATCCAGATAAACTAATTTGCCTTCTGGAGTAGCTAATAAATTACCGGGGTGGGGATCGGCGTGGAAAAAGCCGTGTTCTAATAATTGGCGTAAGGAACATTGGACGCCGACTTCTATTAAATGACGAGCATCGATTCCTTGTTTTTGAATGGCTTCTAAATTGGTTAATTTAGTACCGGTTACCCATTCCATCGTTAAAACGCGACGGTGGGTATATTCCCAGTAAATTTTGGGGATGTAGATATCTGGGATATGACCGTAAAGTTTCTCGAATCGTTCGGCGTTGTGTCCTTCCTGGATGTAATCCATTTCTTCAAAAATGCGATCGCCAAATTCATCCAGAATGGCTACTAAGTCACTCCGCAACCATTTAAAAGTTTTTTTGGCCCAGGCTGCTAACTGGCGTCCAATATATAAATCTAATGCTATTTTTTGCATCAGGTCGGGTCGTTGTACTTTGACAGCAACCACTTCACCTGTTTTTAATTTGCCTTTGTAAACTTGTCCCAAGGAAGCTGCGGCTAGAGGTTCGGGGGACAATTCTGCATAAATTTCTGCGGGTGTTGCGCCGAGTTCTTCTTCTATAAATTGATATGCTATTTCGTTGGGGAAGGGAGGTAACTGGTCTTGGAGATGGGTTAGTTCTTCTAAGTATAAGGGAGGAACTAAGTCTGGCCGAGTGGAGAGGGCTTGTCCTATTTTGATATAGGCAGGGCCGAGTTTAGTTAAAATTTGACGTAGCTGAATGGCTCTTTTCGGTTCGTTCTCAGGAATGCGTCCCCGTCGCTTATCCCACCACAACCGAGTGGCAAAATTGAAAAATGGCCATACGATGCCTAGTAATCTAGTCCATACTTGGAGCGGACGCTGATTATAATGTTCGGCGATCGCTACCGGATCGTAACGGATCGGTCTTTCCGCTTCAACCACAGTGGCAAGTTTTTCTGGAGGATCTGACATCGACGCCGATTCTACTGTTACCATCGGTGAGACAACACCAGTGTTATTCGTAGTTGCTGTTGGATATCCTGGCTTTGTCAGCCCTGTCTCTTGGTAAAAATTAGATGCGACTGGCGATACCTTCTTGAGATTCATGGATTTTGCACCGAGTTGGGGTGGCTATGTTAAACATTGTAACAATGACTCAGGCGAACACTGTACCATCCCTTAGTTCGGTTATATGTGAAATGAGAATTCAGGAGCCAGGATGAAGGATGAAGGATGAAGTATGAAGTATGAAGGATAAAAATTAACTAGTTTTCCCCATCTTCCCATCCCCCCATCTC